>JBILPJ010000046.1:0-14632 GCA_044373975.1 Flavobacterium sp.
TGTTACAATTACCTTTTCGGTATCTTTTGCCAATAGTAACTGGAATAATTTCACGGTTGCCAATGCATCGCCACTTGCGCGATGTCTATCTGCCATTGGGATTCCAAGTGCGCGAACTAATTTTCCTAAGCTGTGAGAAGTTTGTTCTGGTAATAATTGTTGTGATAATTCAACGGTGCAAAGTGTTCTTTGATTGAAATCGTATCCTAAACGACGAAATTCTGTTCTCAAAATTCGATAATCAAAAGAGGCATTGTGAGCAACCAAAACGCAATCATTTGTAATTTCAATAATGCGTTTTGCAACTTCAAAAAACTTCGGAGCGCTTTGTAGCATTGCATTGTTTATGCCTGTTAATTTTACCACAAAGGGCTGAATTGGAATTTCAGGATTTACCAAACTTATAAATTGATCCACAATTTCGTGGCCGTCAAATTTATAAATGGCGATTTCGGTAATTCCTTCTTCGTTGAATTGTCCTCCAGTGGTTTCTATGTCGAGTATGCAGTAAATTTGTTTAATGTTTAATGTTAAAATTATAATCGTCCTCCAAAGATACTACTTCCAATGCGAACCATTGTACTTCCGCACGCAATTGCAATTTGGTAGTCGCCTGACATTCCCATCGAAAGAATTGACAATTGACAATTGACAATTGATAATGACTTTATAGTGTCAAAAATCGATTTTAAATGGATGAATTCTTTTTTAATTTGGTTTTGATTTTCTGTAAAAGTAGCCATTCCCATTAAACCAATAATCTTGATATTATTTAAGTTTTTAAAGGATTCAGATGCTAATAATTCCTTCAACTCGTCTTCATTTAAACCAAATTTGGTTTCTTCCTCAGCAATGTGAATTTGTAGCAAACAATCAATTATTCTATTATTTTTTAGGGCTTGTTTGTTGATTTCTTCCAATGATTTAAGGCTGTCAACTCCGTGAATCAAACTCACGTAAGGCGCCATAAATTTTACTTTATTCGTTTGAATGTGCCCAATCATCTGCCATTGAATATCTTTCGGCATTTGTTCCCATTTTTCGGTCATTTCTTGGATTTTATTTTCTCCAAAAATGCGTTGTCCAGCATTATACGCTTCCATTAAATCAGCTATAGGTTTGGTTTTTGAAACAGCAACAAGAGTAACGTTTTCAGGTAATGAGGATTTTATTTTGAGTAAATTTTCTTTTATTGACATTTTATATTTTAATTTTTAAATCTATACCAAACCTAAAGTTCATATATTACTAATCCGCTTCTAAATTTCGGTTCAATATAGGTGCTTTTTGGTGGCATTATCAAATTGGCGTCAGCTAAGGCTTTTATTTCTCCAATATTTGAAGGAAATAAGATAAAACCAATTTCAAATTCCCCTTGATCAATTTTATTTTTTATTTCTAATATGGAATGTTTTCCCGAAAGGTACTCAATTCGTTCGTCATTTCGTAAATCCTCAATGGCAAGAATTGGAAGCAAAATTTTGGTATATAAAATTTGAGCGTCCAAACTATCTAAAACTGTTTTGAAAACTTCACTATTTTTATGCAAAATTAAGCTATAAAATTCATTATCGAGGTACATCCCAAATTGATGTTTCAAAGTTGGCTGAAAAGGTTGCTGCGATTTATTTTCAACAATAAAATTCTTTTGTAATTCTTTTATAAAATCACCTTTTGAGTAACCGTTTAAATCTTTTATTAAACGATTAAATTCGTAGATTTTGACATTATTCTCTGAAATTAAATAACTAAGAATGTGATTTTTAGCTGTATTTTCTGGAATGTCATTTTCCTCAGATAATAACTTAAGAGCTTCAGTTCGGTGGTGACCATCAGCAATATAAAGGCTTTCTGTTTTATCGAAAATATTTTGAAGCCAATTAATTTCTAACGAATCTTCAATTTTCCAAAGGTAATGGATTTCTTTTTTCGTGGTTGAAAACTCAAAATCAGCTATTTTTTGAGTGCAATTAAAAATCCAGTTTTCAATTGTTTTATTATCTGGATAAGTCATCAAAACTGGCTCTGTGTTGAACTCCGAATATTTCATATAGTCTTTAAGTAGTTCGACTCTGAATGCGATAATATCTTCGTGTTTTTTGATGATATTGTTGCAATAATCAGCTACACTCGTTCCAACAATAATTCCAGTAAATGATTGCGTTTTTGTTACAATTTTATGAATATAAATGGCTGGTTTATTATCTTTAATTAAAATCAGTTCATTTTTAAAATCTTCATATTTTTGATGTACTTGACGGTACCTTTTTTCAAATGAAACGGTTTCAGGATTGGTATATGCGGGTTTCAAAATATGTAAAAAAGATAACGGATTAAAATCCAGTTGCGCTGCTAATTCAGCATTTACATATTCTTCATAAGAACGACAAGTGACAAGACAAACCTTATCACGAGTGGGACGAACTGCTTTGAAAGGAAATATTTTTGCCATAATTAATTAAATGTAAATATTAAAATTCAATGCTTAAAGTAATTTTTACTTTTTTGAGACTTTTGACTTTACGACATTAAAACTTTAGACTTACTTATGCAAACTGTTTTGCAATTTTCTCCGCTTTTTTATTCTCGCTATAATCATAAAAACCTTCACCAGATTTTGAACCTAATTTTCCAGCGCGAACCATATTTACTAAAAGTGGGCAAGGAGCATATTTTGGATTTTTGAAACCGTCATACATTACATTTAAAATGGCTAAACACACGTCAAGTCCAATAAAATCAGCTAATTGTAATGGTCCCATCGGTTGTCCCATTCCTAATTTCATAACGGTATCAATTTCATAGACACCTGCAACTTTATTGTATAAGGTTTCAATTGCCTCATTTATCATTGGCATCAAAATTCTATTGGCAACAAATCCTGGATAATCATTGACTTCAACGGGGGTTTTACCTAATTTTTCTGATAAATCCATAATGATTTTCGTAACTTCATCAGATGTATTGTAGCCACGAATAATCTCTACCAATTTCATAATTGGCACAGGATTCATAAAGTGCATTCCGATAACTCTTTCAGGATGAGCAACTACAGCGCCTATTTGTGTAATTGAAATTGAAGAAGTATTGGTTGCTAAAATCGTATTGTGAGAACAAACTTCATTTAGTTGTTTGAAAATATTTAGTTTTAATTCTACATTTTCTGTTGCAGCTTCAACCACTAAATCAACACCTACAACACCATCTTTTATGTCGGTATAAGTGATAATATTGGAAATGGTTTTGAATTTATCTTCTTCAGAAATAGTTCCTTTTGCAACCATTCTATCTAAATTCGTAGCAATCGTTGCCATTCCTTTATCCAATGATTTTTCAGAAACATCAATTAATTTTACGGTAAATCCGCTTTGAGCAAATGTATGCGCAATTCCGTTACCCATTGTTCCAGCTCCAATTACAGCTATTATTTTCATATGTTATTTATTAAAACAATCAATTATTTGATAAGCAACTCTTAATGCATTTGTACCCTGTTCCAAAGTTACGACAGGAGTTGTGTTATTATTTATGGCATCCGCAAAAGAATCTAATTCGTCTAAAATGGCATTATTTTGTTCTACATCAGGATTTGCAAAATAAATTTGTTTTTTTACACCTTCTGCATTTTGTAAAATCATATCAAAATCGCCAGGAACTTCAGGAGCATCTTTCATTTTTACAACTTCACATTTTTTCTCAAGGAAATCAACGGAAATATATGCGTCTTTTTGAAAGAATCGTGATTTACGCATATTTTTCAATGAAATTCTACTCGCTGTTAAATTGGCAACACATCCATTTTCGAATTCAATTCGAGCATTGGCAATATCTGGAGTTTCACTAATTACAGAAACACCACTTGCATTTATAAGTTTAACTTTTGAAGGAACAACGCTCAAAATAGCATCAATATCGTGAATCATCAAATCTAAAACCACAGGTACATCAGTGCCACGAGGGTTAAATTCTGCCAATCGATGGGTTTCAATAAACATTGGATTTTCAATCATATCTTTTGTGGCGATAAATGCAGGATTGAATCTTTCAACGTGACCAACTTGCCCTTTTACCTTGTATTCATTGGCTAAGACAATAATTTCTTCTGCTTCAGCGACAGTATTTGAAATAGGTTTTTCAATAAAAACGTGTTTTCCAGATTTGATTGCCACTTTTGCACATTTGTAATGGGAAAGTGTAGGAGTTACAATGTCAATTACGTCAACTGCGTGAATTAATGTTGCAATAGTATGAAATTGTTTGTAGCCAAATTCTGCTGAAATTTTAGCTCCATTTTCTTGATTTTCATCGTAAAAACCAACTAATTCGTATTTATTTGATTGTTGTAATAATCGTAAATGTATTTTTCCGAGATGTCCAGCACCTAAAACGCCTATTTTTAACATATAAATGTATTTTCAACAAAAATAGCAATAAAATGATTATTATTTAAAGCATTTAAAATTTAAAATCCAACAATTAAATTTACATTTACTTTATTAAATTTACAGACTAAAAAAAATATAGTTTTGAAAGATACTGCCAAACATCAAGGACTTAGAAATCAGCTCGTAAAACTTTTGCAGGAAAAAGGAATTGTTGATAAAAATGTTCTGAATGCAATTAATAAAATTCCGCGCCATTTATTTTTAAATTCAAGTTTTGAAGACTATGCCTATCAAGATAAAGCTTTTCCAATTGGAGCAGGGCAAACTATTTCACAACCTTATACCGTAGCTTTTCAAAGCCAATTATTGGAAATAAAAAAAGACGATAAAATCTTGGAAATAGGAACAGGTTCGGGCTATCAAACGGCAGTTTTGTGTTTGATGGGAGCAAAAGTTTTTAGTGTAGAACGACAAAATGAATTGTTCAAACAGACTTCTGCATTGTTGCCAAAATTAGGAATTCGTCCCAAACATCTTTCTTTTGGAGATGGCTATAAAGGTTTGCCAAATCACGCCCCTTTTGACAGTATCATCGTAACGGCGGGTGCTCCGACAATTCCAAAACCTTTAATGGCGCAATTAAAAATAGGAGGAAGGTTGTTAATTCCCGTTGGAGTTGAAAACCAAATAATGACGATGTTAATCAGAAAAAACGAAACCCAATTTGAAAAACATGAATTTGGCGATTTTAAATTTGTACCTTTATTAGAAGATAAAAACTAAAACAAAAACCCCGAATATTCGAGGCTTATTGTCCAATAATATTTAAATAACGCTCTAAACTTTCTTTTTCTATTTGCGCAATAAACATCAAAAAATCTTCTTTGTTGTTTTTAGTTTGGGCAATTTCAAGAGCATTATAATATTGCATTCTATTATCATAATCACCTTTTATATTGGCAATTACATAACCGTGTTGTAATAAAATAAGGTTCATTACCAAACGAGAACTTCTACCGTTTCCATCAATAAATGGATGAATAGTAACCAAACGTTCGTGAAGTTCTGCTGCCAAAATAACTGGATGAAGCCTTTTTTTATTGGTTTCATACCAAATGAAAAAATCTTCCATTTCCTTTGCAACCATAAACGGTTGTGGCGGCAAATGAGAACTTCCTTTTATCATTACCTGAACTTTTCTATATTTTCCAGCATCTTCAGGATTTATTCCTCTCAAAATCAGATTGTGAATGCACAAAACTTCACGTTCATTCAACAGAGTATTTCGCTTCATTAAATCTTTTATATAGGCAATAGCTTCTTGATGATTTATAGTTTCCAAATGCTCTCGCATACTTTTTCCTGAAATTGTAAGTCCTTCATTTACAACTAAATCAGTTTCCCGAAGTGTCATTGTATTTCCTTCAATTCTATTGCTTTCAAAGGTATATTCTAATTCTAAAGCTTGGGCAATTTTATAACTGTCTAATTTTCTAAAAGCATCTAGTTTCGTTTTCAGAGCATCAATTTCATCCAATATAATAGTTAAACTTTTTGATAATTTCTTCTTTGCAATTCCAAAAGTATTCTCGACTTCTTCTTTAACTAAATTCATCGCTTTTATAGCAAATTCATCACTTCCAATTTCATAAAGAATTTTTTCTTTAAGCCAAGCAACCATTAAAGTTTCTAAATCGATTTCAAGAATTGAAGCTAATTTTATTATTTGGTCTTTTGTTGGTTTTCGTGATCCGCTTTCAAATTTACTTATAAGTGCTTGATCAATCCCAATGAGTTGTGCTACTTCACGAGTTTTTAAGTTTTTTTTCTCTCTTGCATTTTTTAATAGTTGTTTCATCTTTAATAACTTTTATTGTCAAGACAAATTTAGTCATTTTTTTCTTAAAAAAAAAGCATTTAACTCTTTTTTCTAAAATTCTTTTTTTATTCGATCTAGATCTCTTTTTGTATCTTGTTCTTTTAGGGATTCTCGCTTGTCGTAGGTTTTCTTTCCTTTACAAAGTCCAATTTCCAATTTAGCCATTCCTTTTTCATTGGTAAATAATTTCAAAGGAACAATTGTTAAGCCTTTTGCTTGAACACTTCTTGCTAAACTTTTTAATTCTCTTTTATTTAATAGTAATTTTCGTTCGCTTCGCGCTTTATGATTGAATTGATTTCCAAAGGTATATTCCTCAATATAGGTATTTATCGCAAAAAGTTCTATACCACTAAATTCACAAAAACTTTCGGTAATATTTGCTTTTCCAAGGCGAATAGATTTTATTTCTGTTCCAGCTAAAACAATTCCAGCAGTGTAGGTTTCAATTATTTCATAATCAAATCGTGCTCTCTTGTTTAGTATGTTTATGGTTTTTAGCATAGGATTGCAAATGTACTACAAAATTAAAAAAATAGTTACCAATTATTTTTTAATTTAATTATAAAAAATAAAGTTATAACTATGATTTTTATCAGTTAAATCTTATAATGTTGCCTATAAATTTGCAAAGTAATTTAAAACAAAATCAAAATGAAAAATTTATTATTAGTTGCAGGTTTCGTATTATTAGGATTAACAGCAAATGCACAAGAGAAAGCTAAAGACAAAGGTCTTGAAGGTACTTGGTGGGTTGCAGGTCAGGTTTCTTTCGGTTCAACTGAAACAGGAAGTGCAAAAACAACATCAAATATGATTCTTCCAATTGCAGGAACTTTCATTTCTCCTTCCGTAACTGTGGCAATTGGAATTGGTAACATCAGCTCAAAAACAGAAGCTGGTTCATTTACAACTGCTGACAGCAATACTTTCGTTATCAAGCCTTTGATGAGAAAATATTGGAATGTAAGTGGGAATTTATTTTTCTACGGTCAAGCTGCTTTGCCTATTATGATTGGAAAAGATAAAATCGCAGATTCTAAATACTCTTCTTTTGGTTTAGAATTGGCTCCAGGATTTGATTATATTATCAATAAATGGTTGACTGTTGAAACTTCTTTTACAATTTTAAATGTTAGTTCTTCAACATCAACTCCTGCAATTGGTGACAAAACTACAACTTTCAACTTCAATGCAAATCCAATGAATTCTGTTGCTGACAGATCAGTTGGAAATTTACAAGTTGGTGTTAAGTTTTTATTTTAAAATACTTCAATTTCTTCAATAGATATTGACAACAATTTATTATTTTTGTTGGAAAGGCCGTACTTTTTAAGTGCGGTTTTTTTATAATTATAAATTGATACTAAATGTCAAATCAAGCAAATAATCCTCTTCACGGAATTACCCTTCAATCAATTGTTGAACAATTAGTTGCTTTTTATGGTTTCGATACTTTAGGTGAATTGATAAAAATTAAATGTTTTACAGACAATCCAAGTGTAAAATCAAGTCTTACCTTTCTTAGAAAAACAGATTGGGCAAGAAAAAAAGTAGAGGAATTGTATTTAAATAGCCAGAATGAATTTAAAAATTAGTAATTATTCAACCGAGAATAAATAAAACAGTCTAAAAATTTACCATCATAAAATTCATTTTCTTTTAAATGTCCTTCTTTAATAAATCCATTTTTTTGTAAAACTTTCTCAGAAGCACCATTTTCAGGGTCAATAATAGCTTCGATTGAATGCAACTTCATTTCATTAAACCCAAATTCAACAACAATTCCAACTGCTTCTGAAGCAATTCCTTTTCCGTGAATTTCAGGAAGTAGCATATACCCAATTTCAGAACGATAATGTTCGTGTTTAGTTCTATAAAAACCTAAAATACCAAGTAATTTTGAACTTCCTTTGACTGTAATTCCCCAATTAATCGCTTCATTTTTTTCTATTCCAGAATCAATCATAGCAAAGTGTTCCAAAGCTTCATCGTGGTTTTTTACCAAAGGTCTTGGAATATATTTCATATTTTCGGCATCAGAACGCATCTCGAAAATTTCTTTTACATCATTTTTATCAATGCGTCGAAGTAATAAACGGTCACTTTCTAAATTTGGAAATGGGTTGAAATTAAGTACTAACATAGTTTTTATTTTTATAAAATTTCAATTGAATATTCAGATTGAAATTGTTCATTAATTCCAATAATTTGAATTCCTTCTTTTTCTGATAATTCCCCTGAATTTTTCATTGTATCGGCATATCCAAACCAAGGTTCTATACAAATATAAGGCGCTTTTTGTTTTGTCCAAATCCCCAAAGATGGAAATCCTTCAAATTTAACTTTCAGAAACGGAACATTATTTTCAGAAATTGTAATTGCTTTAGATTCTAATTTTTTAAATATTAAAGCATCATTTTCAAATAAGGAATAGGAGAGTGGCAACCGATTTTCTTTCATTGGCAATGAAATAGTGTCGTTGCAAATTAAATCGTTTTCAAGTTGTGAACAGATTAAAATTTCCGATTTCTCAAATTCTAATGAATAACTATCAAATTCATTTGGCAATGCAAATCCAGGATGTCCGCCAATTGAAAATGGCATTTCAAAATCATTAGTATTGATGACTTTATAACCAATTTTTAGACTTGAATTCACAAGTGTATAACTGATTTGCAATTCAAATTCAAACGGATAATTTTCTAAGGTTTCTTTATTGTTTTTTACTGAAAAAATAACATTGTCTGCTGATTTTTCAATAATATTAAATTCCATTTTATTGGCAAAACCGTGACGTAATAAAGTATATGAATTGCCTTTATAGGAATATTTATCGTTTTTTAAACAACCAACAATTGGAAACAAAATAGGCGAATGTTTTCCCCAAAATTCTGGATTTCCTTCCCAAATATATTCTTTGTTATTGGAGTTTTTTAGCGAAATTAATTCTGCACCTAACGGATTTATTATTGCAGTCAAATTTGAATTTGAAATAGTTGTATTCAATGTTTTATTTTTTTTGTAAAAGTATTTAAATCTAAGCTACTGTGGTCAAATTTTCAGTAAATTTTGTTAAAATTATTCCTATTTCAATAAAAAGTAGCAACTTTGAAACTCGAATTGTTTACAAATTTAGATGTCTATTATTGTTAGTTGTAACATTTAATGTGGTGATTCGTTTTATCTAAAATTTAAATAACAATAAATGAAAAACCATTTTACAAAAGCCATTTTATTTTCGGCTTTATTTTTCGGAACAGGAGTTGTAAATGCACAACAAGCCCCAACAACTGAAACTAAATCAGTTTCAAATTACAATTACCACGATGCTTTTGCACCCAATTTTTATACAAAAAATGGAACTGCAACGCGTTCAGCAAGTGGTCAACCAGGAGAAAAATATTGGCAAAACAGAGCTGATTATCAATTGACAGCAAATTTAAATGATAAAACAAGTGAAATAATTGGTTCTGAAATTTTAACCTATACCAATAACAGTCCAGATAAATTATCGTTTTTATGGATGAATGTAGATCAAAATTTATTCAAAACTGATTCTCGTGGAAATGCTGTTGTTCCCGTAAATGGAAGTCGTAACGGTGCAAGAGGTGAAAAATTTGATGGTGGTCACAAAATTAAATCTGTTAAAATTGTTTCTGTAATTGGTGGAAAATCAGTTGAAAAAGAAGCCAAATTTGAAATTAATGATACAAGAATGAAAATCATTCTTCCTCAAGATTTGAATGCTAACGGAGCTTCATTGAAATTAAAAATTGATTTCTCTTACATTTCTCCAAAATACGGTTCGGACAGAACTGGTGTTTTAGATACTAAAAACGGTAAAATTTTCACAATTGCCCAATGGTATCCAAGAATGTGTGTGTATGATGACGTGAGAGGTTGGAACACGCTTCCGTACCAAGGAGCTGGGGAATTTTATTTAGAATACGGTGATTTCGACGTAACAATTACGGCACCTTCAAATCACGTTGTAGTTTGTTCTGGAGAGTTAGTAAACCCAAAAGAAGTCTATTCTGTTGCACAACAAAAACTTTGGGCAGAAGCAGCAAATAGTGATAAAACAATCGTAATTCGTTCTGCGGAAGATGTTGCCAATGCAGTTTCAAAACCATTGGTTAAACCAACATTAAACTGGCATTTCAAAATTAAAAATTCTCGTGATGTTTCTTTTGCTTCGTCACCTGCTTTCATAATTGATGCGGCTAAAATCAACTTGCCAAGTGGCAAAAAATCGCTTGCAATATCTGCTTATCCAGTCGAAAGCGATGGCAATTCTGCTTGGGGACGTTCTACTGAATACACAAAAACATCTATTGAAAATTACTCGAAAAGATGGTTTGAATATCCTTATCCTGCCGCTACAAATGTTGCTGGTAATGAGGGCGGAATGGAATATCCTGGAATCGTTTTCTGTGGTTGGGAATCAAAAGGAGAAGAATTATGGGGAGTTACGGATCACGAATTTGGTCACATCTGGTTTCCAATGATTGTAGGTTCTAACGAGCGTTTATTTGCTTGGATGGACGAAGGTTTTAATACTTTTATAAATTCTTTAAGCTCTGTTGATTTCAATAATGGGGAATATAAATCGCCTGCTGCGGATATGCACCAAATGTCTGAAGCCTTTACTAATACTTCAATTGAGCCAGTTATGACTGCGCCTGATGGTTTTAAAGAAGCGAATATGGGAATGTTAGCATATTACAAACCCTCTTCAGGATTGGTAATGTTACGCGAACAAATTCTTGGAAAAGAAAGATTTGACGCTGCTTTAAAAACGTATGTAGCACGTTGGGCATTCAAACATCCAACGCCAGATGACTTTTTCAGAACTATTGAAAACGTTGCTGGTGAAGATTTAAATTGGTTTTGGAGAGGTTGGTTCGTTAACAATTGGCGTTTTGACCAAGCCATTACTAAGGTTAAATATGTGAAAAACAACCCACAATTGGGTGCTGTAATTTCTATTGAAAACCTTGAAAAAATGGCACTTCCTGTTGTTTTAGATATTAAATTTAAAAGCGGAACTGTTACACGCATAAAATTACCTGTCGAAATCTGGCAGAAAAATACAGATTGGTCTTTCAAAAGTAATTCTACTGAAGAAATTGAAACCATAACTTTAGATCCAGATCACGTTTTCCCTGATGTAAATAGTGCCAACAATGTTTGGAGTGCTGATAAAGGAGAATTAGAAAAAGACGTAATTTTAGATTCTTACTTAGGAAACTTTTCAAGTGCAATGATGCCTATTAAAATTAATTTCACAGAAGAAGATGGTTCACTTGTAGCCAATGCAACGGGACAACCAAAATTACCTTTAACAACTGCTGGTAAAGATAAATTCACGTTTGATCAAGCAGGTTTAACAATTCAATTTAACGAAAGTAAAAGCGAGTTTAATTTGTTAATCAACGGGCAAACAATTTTGTTTACTAGAGACAAATAAGATTTTAATTATTGATTCAAATAGAAACACCAACTGAAAAGCTGGTGTTTTTTTTATGAAATATATGGTTCTTCCATCAATAGTCTGGGTTTTGCAATTATTTAAAAAAAAGTTAGCCACGAATTACACTAATTTACACGAAAAATAAGAAGTTTTGATTCACTTCTTTAAAGTCACAAATTCAACCAAAAGCTATAAAAATATGTGCAATTCAAATTTTGAACTGATAGAATTTGTGATAATTCGTGTAATTCGTGGCTAAACTTTTACCGCAAATTATTTTTTAACCTTGCAGACTTTAATTCTTGGTTTATTTCAAGAAGGTATTTGCTGGCTCAAACAATGCAATGTTCCAAATCCCCAAATCAAATCAATAGCATTAATTCCAATGATTTCTCTATTTGGGAAACATTCTGCCAAAATATTCAAAGCAATTCTATCGTTGGCATCATTAAAAGTAGGAACCAAAACACAATTATTCAAAATCAAGAAGTTCGCATAACTCGCTGGCAAAACCAATCCATCAAAAATAATGCGTTTCGGCATTGGCAATGCAATTATATTCAATGGGTTTCCGTCTTCTAATTTTGCGTTTTGCAATCGTTTTAAGTTGTCTTGCAAAGGTTTATAGTTGCTGTCTTTTACATCCGATTCAACAATAGTAACCACCGTATTTTCATTTACAAAACGACATAAATCATCAATATGACCGTGCGTATCGTCGCCTTCAATTCCGTTTCCTAACCAAATAACATTGGTAATTCCGAGGTATTCTTTAAAAACAGCTTCATAATCTGCTTTTGTGAAATCAGGATTTCGAACCTGAATCGTAGGATGCATCAAACATTCTTCCGACGTAATAAGCGTTCCTTTTCCGTTGGTTTCAATCGCGCCACCTTCTACAATTACTGGTTTTCCGTTATAAATAACTTGCGTTAATGGAAGTTTCAACGCTTCGGCTACTTTTGAAGGAACAAATTTATCCAATTGAAAGTTTTTATATTTCGCCCAACCGTTAAAATTAAAATTCAAGGCTTCTCGTTTGGAACCGTTTTTCACGATAATTGGTCCTGAATCCCGCATCCAACTTCTATTGGTTTTATGAATGATAAACGAAATTACTTCCAAATTAACTTCCCCAATTTCAAGCATTTCAATAACTTTTGCTTTCAGATTTTCATCGGCAACAACCAATACGACTTCCTCGAAAGTGGCAACTTTTTTAATAAATTCTACAAAAGCCCATTGAATCGCACCGTATTTTCCCGGCCAATCGTTACCATTATGAGGAAAACAAAGTAATATACCTTGTTGGTTTTCCCATTCTGCTGGAAATCTTCTTGAATTTGTCATTAGTCGATGGCTCTTTTAGTAAGATCCCCAAAAGCATCAATTCTTCTGTCTCGTAAAAATGGCCAATTCTGACGCACGTTTTCTTGTAAATCCAAATCCACTTCTGCAATCAGAATTTCTTCTTTATCGTGCGAGGCTTGCGCCAAAATTTCACCCTGTGGTCCAGCAATAAACGAAGAACCCCAAAATTGAATTCCCGAAGTATTTGGCAGATATTGTTCTAATCCAATTCTGTTCGCAGCAGCAACATAAACGCCATTTGCAACAGCGTGCCCCTTCATAACATTCATCCAAGCACCGTGCTGATTTTCGCCATATTGCTCTTTTTCCAACGGATGCCAACCAATGGCTGTTGGATAAAACAACACTTCAGCCCCTTGCAAAGCCGTCAATCGTGCCGCTTCTGGAAACCATTGATCCCAACAAATTAGCGTTCCAATTTTTCCTTTATTCGTCGGAAAAGCTTTGAAACCCAAGTCACCCGGTGTAAAATAAAATTTTTCATAAAAATGAGGATCATCTGGAATGTGCATTTTGCGGTACAATCCTGCTTCCGAACCATCAGTATCAATAATATACGCGCTATTATGGTAAATTCCAGCCATTCTTTTCTCGAAAAACGGAACAATAATAACTACTCCCAATTCCTTTGCCAAAGCACTAAAAGCTACAAACGAAGTGCTGTAAAGCGGCTCTGCCAAAGCAAAATTATCAACATCTTCACTTTGACAAAAGTAATGACTACTGTACAATTCCGGCAACGAAATAACCTCGGCACCCATTTTTGCAGCCTCACGAACCCAAGACAAACATTTTTTAAGGTTGTTCGCCGCAACATCATTCAAATTCAATTGAATAACCGCTATTTTGTATTTATTCTTTGGCATCGCTAACTATTTAGACTGCAAAAATAGTTATTTTTATAAATAGTACTTAAAAAAATACTACCAAAGTCAAAATCCCCAAGCAAACCAACGCTATTCTACAGAATTTTTTGGAGCGAATTGTCCTCTTGTATTTGGAATTGCAATTCTCGCTTTCGGCTATATCTCTTCGCTTCGCTGCGAGGATACCGCCTCAATCGGGGCTAATGGAGTAGTCATTTTTTTGTTTTGAATTTTCGGCTTTTTAAATAAAAACAAACAAGGCTTTTATTAAAAAATTAAAACTACATTTACAAATAGATAATGTGAAACAAACCTTCGCCAATCTACCCAAATTTGGGGTGATAAGCGCTACTTTGTAGCGCATATATTTAAGTTATGAGCAATGCACCAAATAGACTATAATGAAAAAACTACTTATTCTGACATTTTTCTTATCAATCGTTTCTTGTAATGGACAAGAAAAAGAAGCCAAAGAATTAGTAAAAAAGGCAAATGATATTTTTATGAAATCTAATCTAGAAGAAAATGTAAAAATTGACAGTTGTCTTATTTTAGTTAATAAAGCAATCAAAATTGACGAAAGTTATTTTAATGCGTACTATACCAAAAGTAAATTCCTAACTTGGAAAAAAGACATAAAAGAATCAATTAAAAA
>JBILPJ010000174.1:0-5053 GCA_044373975.1 Flavobacterium sp.
TTTGGATGCACTTTTGAGAATTTTTTTGGCAACAATCCATCACGGCTCATACTCATCCAAATTCGAGGTTGTCCCATTTGGAAAACCAATAAAACACTCGCCATTGCTATCACCGCAGAAACACCG
Organism: Flavobacterium sp.; assembly: GCA_044373975.1. Classification (GTDB taxonomy): domain Bacteria; phylum Bacteroidota; class Bacteroidia; order Flavobacteriales; family Flavobacteriaceae; genus Flavobacterium. The sequence continues at coordinate 127 of JBILPJ010000174.1, forward strand.
ATTATGGCAGACATTACTTTTAAATCTAATTTTTCAAATACAAATAATAACGGATCACCCACATTCAAATCAGAATAATGAACCATTCCGGTGAGAACCAATGCAATTGAAATGTATAAAACCGTACATATTATTATCGCCCACATCATTCCACGAGGCAAATCTCGTTGTGGATTTTCGCATTCTTCAGCAGTTGTAGAAATGGCATCAAAACCAATATAAGCAAAAAATACTGCGGAAACTCCTTTCAAAATTCCACTAACTCCATTTGGTGCAAAAGGTTGCCAATTGTCCATATCTACATAAAAAACACCGACTGCAATTACCAATAAAATGATGCATAATTTCACCAAAACCATTGCGTTACTTGCATTTCGCGATTCTTTCATTCCACGATAAACCAATGCTGTAATTAAAACAATAATTCCCAAAGCAGGTAAATCGGCAACAATATGGAAGTTTCCAATTACAGGCGAAGTTGTCCAAGCCGAATAAGCAGCTTGCATTCCCGAACTTAAATTTTCAAATGATTTTCCGCCTTGCATTAAAGCCGTTGCATCTTTAAAACCATTGGAAGCGGTTAAATAATCCATTTGAACCCAATCGGCTAAAACTTGCAAATGCAAATCATATTTGTGGTTCAAATTACCAATTATATTATTCATCAAACTCGTAAAATAATCACTCCACGAAATAGCGACCGTAATATTTCCAATTGCATATTCCATAATCAACGCCCAACCAATAATCCAGGCGATTAATTCTCCAAAAGCAACATAAGAATAGGTGTAAGCGCTTCCCGAAACAGGCACCATCGACGCAAATTCAGCATACGCAAAAGCGGCAAAACTACACGCAATTGCAGTAAACAGAAATAAGAAAATCACCGCGGGACCACCATCAAAACTTGCTTTTCCAATCGTACTGAAAATTCCAGCACCGATAATTGCAGCAATTCCAAAAGCAGCTAAATCTCTTGTTTTTAAATGCTTCCCAAGAGAATTGTGTCCGTCGGCTTCATTTTTGGCAACTTGTTTTAAAATGTCTTGAACGGTTTTTTTTCTAAATAAGTTGGAAAAATTCATATTTTATATTTTGCAAATTAAATTTAATAAAGTGAAATTATTATTTGTTTTTATTGAGAAAACATCAAATAATAAGAAAAACAAATATATAAAACGAAACCGAAATACACTCTATTTGAAAGCTAATTTAAAAATCGTTATTTATAATAAGAAAAAACTATCACTTCATAAAAATATATAATTGAAATTGATAGTTGATTGTTTGGTTCCGTAGTACATTTGCAGTAATATAAAAGAACATTAATATTAAACTATAAATTATGTCATTAGTAGGAAAAAAATTCCCAAGTATTGCAGTTGATGCCATTTCAGAAATGGGTGACAACTTAAAAATCAACATTTTTGAAGAAGCGACAAGCAAAAACAAAAAAGTAATTTTGTTCTGGTATCCAAAAGATTTTACCTTCGTTTGTCCAACAGAATTGCACGCTTTTCAAGCTGCTTTGCCAGATTTCGAAAGCAGAAATACAATTGTAATTGGTGCTTCTTGTGATACCAATGAAGTTCACTTTGCTTGGTTAAATACGGCAAAGGACAATGGAGGAATTGAAGGAGTTACCTATCCAATTTTAGCTGATACCAACAGAAACTTATCTAACATTTTAGGAATTCTTGACATCGATTCAACTGAATATAGTGAAGAAACAGATTCTGTAATAATTGAAGGATCGAATGTAACTTTCAGAGCTACTTATTTAATTGATGAAACTGGGAAAATCTTCCACGAAAGTGTAAATGATATGCCATTAGGTAGAAATGTGAATGAATATTTACGTTTGATTGATGCTTACACACACGTTCAAACGAATGGTGAAGTTTGTCCTGCAAACTGGGAAAAAGGAAAAGACGCAATGACTGCCGATAGAAATAGTACAGCAGCATATTTAGGTTCTCACTAATTTTCATTATCAATAACAATGGCAATTTCAATAATTAATTTTGAAATTGCCATTTAAATTCAAAACTATGTTAATCGAATTAAACGAAGATACTTTACAAAATTTAGTAGCAACAAACGAAAAAGTGGTGGTTCAATTTTCGGCTTCTTGGTGTGGAAATTGCAGAATTATGAAACCAAAATTCAAGAAATTAGCTTCAGAAAATGAGGCGGTAACTTTCGTTTTAGTGGATGCTGAAAATTCTCCAGAATCAAGAAAAATGGCTAATGTTTCCAATTTGCCAACATTTGCAACTTTTGTAAACGGAAAATTAGTGAACGAAACACAAACCAATAAAGCAGAAGTTTTAACGGATTTGGTAAATGAAATTCTATAAAGATGAAACTACCAGTAATCAAACATTTAACGCAATTTATTGAAGATAACGATCAAGATTATCTGATTGAAACCATAGAAGTTTTAGAAGCCTTAACAGAGATTCCATCATTGAAAGAGGAAGAACTGGATGTAATTGGCGAATTAATTTCCAATATGTACGGTGCGCTTGAAGTTCATAAAATGGTAAAAGGCGGAATGGACAAAAAAGAAGCTTTGAACGGGTTTATGAAACGAGTTTTGGGCTCAATTGATAAGTAAATTGGATTTTATTCTACCTAATAACTTAAAATTATAGGGAAATTATTATTCAAATTAAACTCTGAAATCTGTGAATTATGTAACAAATTAATAAAATTACGTAACTTTTTAAGGTGGTAAAAGAATGAAATTTGTATGTAATTAAAAAACCCTTAAACTAATTAAAATGATAACAGCTAAAACAAAAACAAAAAGTAAAATTGATGCTTCTAAAAGTAAAATTGAAGTTGCTAACAAAAAGTCAAACGAAATTCAAAATCGTAAAACATTTTTTGAACACGCTTTAGCTAATTTAAATAACAATCCTTTTAGAATAGTGATGGTATAGTATAAAGTTTCTGATTTTACACACCATCTAATTCATTACATAAGTATAAATCCACTTTAACATTTTTTGTTCGAGTGGATTTTTCTATTTAAATCTAAATTGAATTTAGAAAATCAACAACAAAACAGTCGTTTTTTTGAAAATTTTGAAAAAATAATAAATAAACTTATTAGCAATTTACGAGTTGTTCAATTTTTATTCAATTAAAAGAACCACCTTTGTTTTTTATAGAAACCTTTTCCTTTTGACATTTTATATCGTAAAGTGTTATTCGTAAATATTTTAATCAATTTATAGCCCTGGGATTTTAGTTCCAGAATGTTTTGTCAGTGTGGTTTTAAGAATAATTACATTGATGACCTTTTATCATTACATTATATCAAAAGATAATTAAGAATTATTCTTAAAATATTTATTAAACTAAATCCCAATGAAAATATACATCAAGTATATGGTTAGTAATCGTTGCAAAGACGTTGTTAAAGAAGAGTTGAAAAAACTTTCTTTGCACTTCGTGATTTTGGAATTGGGAACTATTGAAATATTGGAAACTTTAACAGAAGAAAACAGATTTTTATTACAAAAAGGATTGTTAGCTTCTGGATTGGAATTAATGGATGATAAAAAGGCAATTTTAATTGAAAAAATTAAAATGATTATCATTGAAATGATTCATTATTCAGAAGAAAATATAAAAATCAATTTTTCAGAATATTTAAGTGAAAAATTACTTCACAATTACACTTATCTCGCTAATTTATTCTCGGAAGTTCAAGGAATCACCATTGAGCAATTTATTATTTCACATAAAATTGAAAGAATTAAGGAATTAATCATTTATGGCGAACTCAATATAACTGAAATTGCTTGGAAAATGAATTATAGCAGCGTTGCACATTTGTCCAATCAATTTAAGAAAATCACAGGTTTATCGCCATCACACTTCAAAAAATTGAAAGACAAAAGACGAAAACCAATTGAAGATATTTAGTATTTATTAAAAATCATATTAAGCTTTATTTAAAAAATTAAATTATGAAATTTTCCCTTAAAAAATCTTCCTATTTACTATATTACTTTGTAATAACCACTATAATTTTGGTTTTGGCTTTTTTTTATTATCATTCTCAAAAAGCTATAGAAACAAATAAACTAATGGCCCATTCCCAACAAATTATAAGTAAAAATGACGCTGTTTTATTAAATTTAATTAACATTGAATCTGGATATAGAGGATTTATACTTTCAAGAGATGAAAGCTTCTTAGAACCTTTTAATAAATCCAAAAAAGAAATAATCCCGAATTTAAATTTATTAAAAACGCTTACTAAAGATAACGAAAATCAGCAACGTTACATTTCATTATTAAAGAAACAGATTGATTTGAAAATTGCGACAATAACTAAAAACATAACCTATTTTAAAAAAAATAATTTTAACACTATTGAAAAAAAGGAATTATTTAATATTGGGAAAAATCAAACAGATAGCATTAAAAAATTAATTTCAGAAATAAATAAGAATGAAGTACAAATATTCAATATACACAAGTTAGATAATGACAAGGAAAATCAATATTCAAGTATAATATTACTGACGATTTTATTTTTATTAATATTAGTTTCAATTGTAATTATAAATAGCATTAAAAATCAAACGAATAGAAATGATGAATTAAGTGCTTTAACAGATTCTCAAAAATCATATTCAAAATATACATTAAGCTTAATCGAGGCCAGTTTAGATCCATTGGTAACGATAAATACAGGTGGAAAAATCACGGATATGAACGAAGCCACCGTAAGAATTACAGGCATTGAACGCAATAAATTGATTGGCTCCGATTTTTTCGATTATTTTACTGAGCAACAAAAAGCAAGAGAGGTTTATCAAGAAGTTTTTGAAAAAGGTTCCGTTGCCGATTCCCCTTTAACGCTTCGACATAAAGACGGAAAACTTACGGATGTATTGTTTAATGG
>JBILPJ010000175.1:0-5035 GCA_044373975.1 Flavobacterium sp.
TGCGCAGAAGCACATCATACAACACATCATCATTTTATTTGAAATCGAATTTTTCATTATTAGTATTTTAATTTTAGTGTAAAAAAAAAACTCTGCAGTTTGCAGAGGCTTTAATTGATATATTTTAAGAATTTAAAATTACACAATAGCTGCCTCTGCGGAAAATTCCGGCATCATACAACACATCATGCAAATAGTTAATTTCATTTTGTTCTTATTTGAAATGCAAAATACCGAACTAAATTTCATTCTACCAAATTTAATTTAAAATTTAACAATAATTTATTTTTATGTGACATTTAAAAATAAACTCTTACAAATGGCATAAAAGCAGTATTATAAACAAAATCACTTTCTTTATAAAGCACATTATAACGAACGCCAACAATAACGTTATCTGAACCATAGCCGCCACCAATAAACAATCCAGTATTCCAAAAATTATCTTTTAAATTTGGACTTCCAGTCATCATTATTGTACTATTTACTCTCAATTGTTCCAATTCAACTGAAATCTGAAAATCCTCAATTGGGTTAAACAATGAAATCAAACTAACCCCGTAAATTGCAGAAGAAAAATTGTTTTTTGAGGAAACATAACTTCCTTGAAGTCCAACCCCTAGCGAAAACGATTGATTAAAATTATAAATCCCACTTGGAGCCAATGTAATATCTGTAAATCCAGAACCAATATTTAATCCAAATCCTCCTCCAAATCGAACATTTTTCCAAAAATCACTTTTAGTTTTTGTAGCAATAGCTTGGTTTTGTGAGAATAATACTCCCGAAATTATAATCAATAAAAATGACAAATTGATTTTTGAAACTGTTAAAAAGTACGATTTTCTCATTGATATTTAAATTTTGATTAATAAAACATAAAAGTATCCAAATTATTTAATATTATATTTCATTTATTGTACTTTTGCGTAACTATTTTACAAATCAGGATATTCAACAAAATTATGGATAGGTTTTCCTTTTTAAATGCAGCACACACAGAATTTTTTGCGCAACTATACGATCAATATTTAGAAAATCCAGATAGCGTTGAGCCTTCGTGGAGAAGTTTTTTTCAAGGTTTCGACTTTGGGATTAGTTCTTCAAATGGAGAAAGCGCTTCCGATGTAACGCTTTCAACTTCTTCTGAAGGGCAGGATTTCAGTGAAATTTCAGCAAAACTTCATAAAGAATTTCAAGTTGTTAAGCTTATTGACGCTTACAGAACTAGAGGACATTTGTTTACCAAAACAAATCCTGTTCGCGATAGAAGAACCTATTCCCCAACATTAGAAATTGAGAATTATGGCTTAAGTCAATCCGATTTAAACACGGTTTTTGATGCTGCAAAAGTCATTAATATTGCCCCTTGCAGTTTATCTGATATTATAATTCACTTGGATAAAATCTACTGCCAATCTATTGGTGTAGAATATATGTATATCAGAAAACCTGAAGTAATTGATTGGATTCAAAACAAATTAGGTAAAAATGACAACACACCAACGTTCACTTCTGATGAAAAGAAAGTTATTTTAACCAAATTAAACGAAGCCGTTTCTTTCGAGAATTTCTTGCATACTAAATATGTAGGTCAAAAACGATTTTCGCTTGAAGGTGGAGAATCTATAATTGCAGGATTAGACGCATTAATTGAAGCTGCTGCCGAAAAAGGCGTGGAACAATTCGTAATGGGAATGGCGCATCGTGGGCGTTTGAATATATTGGCAAATATTTTCGGAAAATCAACTCAAGATATTTTCTCTGAATTTGATGGAAAAGATTACGACCAAGAATATTTTGACGGTGATGTAAAATACCATTTAGGTTTAACTTCCGATAAAAAAACAAGAACTGGAAAACACATCAATTTAAATTTAGCGCCAAATCCATCACATTTGGAAACTGTTGGAGCTGTAATTGAAGGAATTACCAGAGCAAAACAAGATAAATATTTCCCAGACAATTTCTCAAAAGTATTGCCAATTGCCGTTCACGGTGATGCCGCAGTTGCCGGACAAGGAATTGTGTATGAAATTATTCAAATGGCACAATTGGACGGTTACAAAACTGGCGGAACCATTCACATTGTCATCAATAATCAAGTTGGATTTACAACCAATTATTTAGATGCTCGTTCTTCTACTTATTGTACTGATGTTGCAAAAGTGACGTTATCACCCGTTTTACACGTAAATGCAGATGATACAGAAGCCGTTGTTCACGCAATGTTATTTGCATTGGATTACAGAATGCAGTTTGGAAGTGACGTATTCATCGATTTATTAGGATACAGAAAATATGGTCATAATGAAGGTGACGAACCTCGATTTACGCAACCATTATTATATAAAATCATTGCAAGTCATAAAAATCCAAGAGATATTTATACTGATAAATTAATTGAAGAAGGTGTAATTGATACTAATTTCATTAAATCTTTAGAAGTTGAATACAAAGCAAAATTAGAAGTAAATTTAGAAGAATCTCGCAAGAAAGAGATGACTATAATTACGCCATTTATGCAAAACGAATGGTTGGGTTACGAGCAAGTTACCAACGTTCAAATGCTTGAAAAATTCGATACTTCCTATCCAAAAGAAGGACTTACAAACATTGCAAATGCCGTTTGTAATTTGCCAGCAGACAAAAAGTTTATTAGTAAAATTCAAAAATTAATAAACGATAGAAAAACTATGTTCTTTGAAACCAACAAGTTAGATTGGTCTATGGCGGAACATTTGGCTTACGGTTCGCTTTTGCAGGAAGGTTTCAATGTTCGTATTTCAGGTCAAGATGTGGAACGCGGAACATTCTCTCACCGTCACGCTGTCGTGAAAGTAGAAAATTCAGAAGAAGAAGTAATTCTTCTTAATAATATTCAAGGGAAAACAGGAAAATTCAATGTTTTCAATTCCCTTTTATCAGAATATGGCGTTTTAGGATTTGATTATGGATATGCTTTGGCAAGTCCAAAAACACTAACAATTTGGGAAGCACAATTTGGAGATTTCAGCAATGGCTGCCAAATTATGTTAGACCAATACATCTCTTGTGGCGAAGATAAATGGAACAACCAAAATGGAATTGTACTTTTATTACCGCACGGATACGAAAACCAAGGAGCCGAACATTCCTCTGCTAGAATGGAGCGTTATTTGCAACTTTGCGCGCGAAATAATATGTATGTTGCCGATTGTTCGACCCCTGCAAACTTCTATCATTTGTTAAGAAGACAAATGAAAACAACGTTCCGCAAGCCGCTAATTGTGTTCACACCAAAAAGTTTGTTGCGTGATCCGAGAGTCGTTTCGCCAATTGAAGATTTCGAAAAAGGAAGTTTCCAAGAGACTTTTGACGATGAAACCGTAGTTAAATCAGACGTGAAAACATTGGTTTTCTGCACCGGAAAATTCTATTACGATATCACAGCCGAAAGAGAAAATAATGGTCGAAAAGACGTTGCCGTTGTTAGAATCGAGCAATTATTTCCATTGCCAGTAGAACAATTAAAAGCCATTATTGCGAAATATCCAAACGCCGATGATTATGTTTGGGCGCAAGAAGAGCCAAGAAATATGGGAGCTTACAGCTTTATGTTAATGAATTTTGACTTGGTAAAATGGAGATTGGCATCATTAAGAGCCTACGCCGCACCAGCATCAGGAAGTTACACACGAGCCAAACGCCGCCACGCAGATGCAATCCGAATGGTCTTTGATAAAGATTTATTTAGATAATAATTAGGAGCGAATTGTTCCCGCATTTCAGGAATTGCAATTCCCGCTTTCCGTTGCAATCCACGCTAAAAAGCGTGGGATTTTCACTGCAATCGGGGCTAAAAAGTTTTTTGTAAGTATAAAATAAGTTGTTCACAGAGCAATTTAAAATATAAAATTCATAATTTAAAATAATAGAAGATGATTTTAGAAATGAAAGTTCCCTCACCGGGAGAATCAATAAAAGAAGTTGAAATTGCTACTTGGTTAGTAAAAGATGGCGATTATGTAGAAAAAGACCAGGCAATCGCCGAGGTTGATTCTGATAAAGCAACCCTTGAATTGCCAGCAGAAGCAAGCGGAATCATTACATTAAAAGCCGAAGAAGGCGATGCAGTTGCCGTTGGCGCAGTAGTTTGCCACATCGATACTGATGGAGCCCCCCAACCCCCAAAGGGGGAGCAAGCTCCAAAAGTTGAAGAAAAACAAGTTGCGGAAACACCTAAAAAAGTTGAAGTTGCAGCTACACCAGTAGCTCAAGCGCCAACTTCATACGCATCGGGAACGCCTTCACCAGCAGCGAGAAAAATATTAGACGAAAAAAACATTCAACCTTCTGATATTATCGGAACAGGAAAAGAGGGAAGAATTACTAAAGATGACGCTGTAAATGCAGTGCCTTCTATGGGAACGCCAACAGGTGGTTCTCGTGGTTCTGAAAGAACAAAATTATCAATGTTGCGTCGTAAAGTAGCGGAAAGATTGGTTGCTGCCAAAAATGATACCGCAATGTTAACTACTTTCAACGAGGTAAATATGACGCCAATTAACACGTTGCGTAATGAATACAAAGATGCATTCAAAGCAAAACACGGTGGAATTGGACTTGGTTATATGTCATTTTTCACAAAAGCGGTAACCAGAGCTTTGGCTTTATTCCCAGATGTAAATTCAATGATGGACGGTGATTATAAAATCGCTTATGATTTTTGTGATATTTCAATAGCCGTTTCTGGACCTAAAGGATTGATGGTTCCTGTAGTTCGCAACGCCGAAAACTTAACTTTCAGAGGAATTGAAGCAGACATAAAAAGATTAGCCATCAAAGCACGTGACGGTCAAATTACCGTTGACGATATGACTGGCGGTACATTTACCATTACCAATGGAGGTGTTTTTGGAAGTATGTTGAGTACGCCAATTATCAACCCACCACAATCAGGAATTTTAGGAATGCACAATATTATTGAGCGTCCAATTGCTGTGAATGGTAAAGTTGAAATTCACCCGATGATGTATGTTGCTTTATCGTACGA
>JBILPJ010000176.1:0-4995 GCA_044373975.1 Flavobacterium sp.
GTGTTTTTGGAACAAACCTAAGTTTAGCAACTACTTTAATGTGGTCGGCGTTGGGAATTATTGTTTTTGGTAACGGATTTTTCAAACCAAATATTTCAAGTATGGTTGGAAGTTTGTATCCAAAACAGGAAAAAAGCAAATTAGATACTGCATTTACCATTTTCTATATGGGAATTAATTTAGGTGCATTTTTAGGACAAACAATTTGTCCATTAGTCGGAGACGTTGAAGACGCTGGTGGTATTAGAGATGTTCACGCTTTCAAATGGGGATTTCTTGCCGCTTCAATTGCAATGTTAATCGGAACTTTAGTATTTTATGTATTAAAAAATAAATATGTAGTTACGCCAGACGGAAAACCACTTGGAGGATTGCCTTCAGGAAATGACGCTTCTGATTTTGAAGAAGGAGAGGCTCAAAAAGCGGTTTTCTCTACTACATCCTTAGTATTGGCAGTAGTTGCTTTTATTGTATTATTCCTTTCTTTTCAATATTTATTAGACGGCGACAACTTCATTAAAACAATTATTTATCCTGTAATTTATGCTAGTGGAATTACACTTGCAGGTTTAATTATTTCGGATAGTTCGTTGACAAAAATTGAAAGAGACAGAATTCTTGTAATTTATATTGTTGCCTTTTTCATTATATTTTTCTGGGCTGCATTTGAACAAGCAGGTTCTTCATTGACCTTTATTGCTGACAATCAAACCGATAGAACTTTTATGTTTGGATGGAAAATGCCAGCGTCTATGATTCAAGTTTTTAACGGTGTTTTCGTATTTGCATTCGCCTTACCATTCAGTATTTTATGGGATAAATTAAGAGCAAGCGGCAGAGAACCAATTTCGCCAGTGAAACAATCTATTGGATTGGCATTAATTGCGTTGAGTTATTTCATCATTGCATACAACGTAAAAGACCTTGGAAACAGTGGGCTTTTAGGAATTAAATGGTTGATTTTATTGTACTTAATTCAAACTTTTGCTGAATTATGTTTGTCACCAATCGGATTGTCATTAGTAGGTAAATTATCGCCAAAACGTTTTGCTTCATTATTATTCGGAGTTTTCTTTTTGTCAAATGCTGCAGGATACGCTTTGGCAGGAACTTTAGGTTCAATTTTGCCAGCTACAGGAGAAAAATTTGTGAAAGCACAAGAGTTAGGAATTGATTTGCAAGGAGTTTTAGACAAAACTATAGTTCCAACTGCTGACCAATTAAAATTATTAGATGAAAATCAAATAAGTGCTTCAAACCCTGTTTTTGCTAGTTTTGAAATTCATAACCTATTTGAATTTTTTATGGTTTTTGTTGTCCTAACTGGATTAGCAGCAGTAATATTATTTGCATTAACACCGCTTTTGAAAAAAATGATGCACGGCGTTCGATAATCATTTAAAAATATTTTTATATCTTTCAAACCTACAAGAAATTCTTGTAGGTTTGTTTTTTAAATCTAATTACTATGTGGAAAAATCACCCTAAAGCTTTACCTTATTTGTTTTTGTCTGAAATGTGGGAGCGTTTTGGCTATTATTTAATGATTGGAATTTTTACTTTATATCTAAAAGATGTTGAGGCAGGCTTTGCTATGACCGAAAAAGAAGCAGCCGATTTATATGGAACTTTCATTGCTTTAGTTTTCTTAACCCCTTTCATTGGTGGTTTGGTTGCGGATAGGTATTTAGGATATCAAAAATCAATTGTCATTGGTGGAATAATGATGGGAGCTGGTTATTTTATGATGGGAATTCATAGTTTGCCGATGCTTTACCTTGCGATGACTTTGGTTATTGTTGGAAATGGTTTTTTTAAACCCAATATTTCTACATTATTAGGAAATTTTTATAACGAAGATAAATACATTGACAAAAAAGATGAAGGCTATAATATTTTCTATATGGGAATTAATGTAGGTGCTTTTATCTGTAATTTCTTTGGTGCCGCTTTGCAAATTTTACTCGGTTGGCAATATGCCTTTATGGCGGCTGGATTAGGAATGTTTATTGGAGTTATTGTATTTCTTTTAGGAACTAAACATTACGGAAACAAAACTGAAAAGAAAGGAATCCAACCTGGCGATATGCCTTTTTCTAAAATTGTATTGTTTATCCTTTTGCCTTCTGTGATTTTTGGAGTTATTGGATGGTTTCTAAAAGGGGTAACATCAGAATTCAATACAAACAGTTCTGTTTTTGGTTCGGACAGTACCGATGCCTTTGTTTTCGCTTGTATTCCAATAGTTTTCTTTTATGGAAGTTTATATTTTAAAGCCAAAACAGAGGACAAACGACCAATTGGAGCTTTATTATCTATTTTTGCAGTTGTAATTTTATTCTGGGCAGTATTCAAATTAAACGGTTCCGCATTAACAACTTGGGCAGATCGATATACCGACCGAGAAGTTACTGGGACAACTAAAAACGTGTTTTCAACTCTAGTTCAGTCCAAAGAAATCACCTACGAAAAAGCATCCACAGAACTATACGATAATAAATTTAGACTTCAAAAAGAAAATGGAGAAGTTGTAAAAGTTGAAGATTATCCGATTTATTTTAGAAATGTTTCTAAGGAAAAATTACCCGAAGAGGGTAGTAAAATTAGTGTTTGGGCAACCAATTTAAGCCAATCAATTAATCCTGGTTGGGTTATAATCTTAACGCCATTGGTAGTTGCCTTTTTTACATTTTTAAGAAGTAGAAAAAAAGAACCGTCAACACCAACAAAAATCGCCTTTGGATTATTAATTTCTGCTTTGTCAGTATTGATAATGGTTGCCGCAGTTCATATTGGAAATAACGGTTCAGAAAAAGTTTCGGTTTGGTGGTTAGTTGCCAATTACGGAATTATTACAATTGGAGAACTATTTCTAAGTCCAATGGGATTGTCAATTGTATCCAAATTATCACCAAAAAACATAACTGCTTTAATGATGGGCGGTTGGTTTTTATCAACCTCAATTGGAAATAAATTGAGCGGAGTTTTGGCAAGTATGTGGGACACTTATGACGATAAAGCCAACTTCTTTTGGGTAAATTTCGGATTATTAATGTTCGCCACTTTATTAATGTTTGCTTTAGTGAAAAACTTAAATAAAGTAATGAAAGAAAATGGAATTAATTAATGTATGCAACAAACCCATAAGATTTTAAAACCTTTTGGGTTTAGTTAATGCCTCATAGGTTTATTTAAAACTATTATAATGTTAAATATATTTTTGCAATGAACTATTTTATCCCATTAGAACCAACCCACAAGTACCACATTTTTAATCAAGCTGTTGGTAGTGAAAAACTTTTTAGAAACGATGATAATTATATCTACTTTTTAAAAAAGTTCAATGAGTATATAAGTCCAATTGCATCAACTTATTGTTATGTTTTAATTCCAAATCATTTTCATTTTTTTATTGAAATTAAAGCAAAACAAGAAATATACAATCATTATGTGCAAATTGAAAAAAGCAAGGAAAAGCCAAGTTATTTAAAAGAAGATGAGTTAATTTATGAAGATTTTATTATGCAACAATTCAGTAATTTTTTCAATAGCTATGCAAAATCATACAACAAACGTTTTAATCGAAAAGGAGCTTTATTCATTGATTATTTAAGAAGGACAATGATTTCTGACGAAGAATATTCAAGGAACATAGTTTTATATATTCATCAAAATCCAATACATCATAATTGTAGTATTACATTAGAAGATTGGAAATATTCATCGTACAAGGCATTTTTTTTAGACAAACCATCAAATATAGATAGAACTGAGGTTGTTTCTTGGTTTGGTGACTTGGAAAATTTTGCGCATTGCCATTCTTTAAAAAGTATTAATTTTAAACAACCAAACCTATAAGGTTTTATAAACCTTATAGGTCTAATCTCTAAAACTATGACAATAGATCAAATTCAAAATTTTAAAGGCAAATATCCAAAACAACTTTGGTACTTGTTTTTCAGTGAAATGTGGGAACGTTTCAGTTTTTATGGAATGCGTGGAATGTTGGTCATTTTTATGGTCAATCAATTAATGATGAATGACGAAGTTGCCAATTTACAATATGGCGCAACGCAAGCTTTTGTATATGCTTTTACGTTTATTGGGGGTTTGTTTGCCGATAAAATTTTAGGCTATAGAAAATCGCTTTTTTGGGGTGGATTATTGATGATTGTTGGAAGTATTATTTTGGCAATTGACCCGAAACAATTTTTCTTTTTTGGAATAAGTTTTACCATAATAGGAACTGGTTTTTTCAAACCTAATATTTCTACAATGGTTGGAAAACTTTATAAAGACGATGACAATAGGAGGGATGCTGGATTTTCATTGTTTTATGCAGGTGTAAATTTAGGCGCATTAATTGGTGGATATTTGTGTATTGCTGTTGCAAATGGCTCGATGTTTTCTTCAATTATTCCTGAACATTTAAGATGGAATGTTGCATTCGGTTTTGCCGCAGTTGTGATGGTAATTAGTTTGCTAACATTTGTTCAAACACAAAAAAGTCTTGGGGAAATCGGAATTTCGCCGTTATTAGATTTAACCGATTCTAAAAGAAAAACCTATGAATATTTAACCTATATTGGTTCAATTGTAATAATTCCAATCATCATTTTATTGGTTTCCAATTCTCAATATACAGATATTTTTATGTTTATTATTGGACCTTGTTCAATTTTATATTTGGCTTATGAAATGCGTAATTTCTCATTAGCGGAGAATAAAAAATTAGTTGCCGCTCTGGTATTTATTATTTTTTCTATTTTCTTTTGGGCATTTTTTGAACAAAGCGGAGGTTCTTTGAGTCTTTTCGCAGCCAATAATTTAAATAATACAGTAATTGGAATTCCTTTAGATCCTAATGGCGTAAATAATTCTGCGAATTCATTATTCGTAATTATTTTTGCTGCATTAGTCGGAATGGTTTGGCTTTGGATGAGTAAAAGAAAAATAGAACCTAATACAATTGTGAAATTTGGGTTAGGATTTTTA
>JBILPJ010000047.1:0-14406 GCA_044373975.1 Flavobacterium sp.
TTTATTTTCATTAGAAATAGCAAATATCGAAATGCCACTTACAATTATAATTGAGGTAATAATTCCTGCTTTTTTAATCCAATTCATTTTATATATTTTAATAGTGTAAACCTACAAAAATCAAATTGATTATAGTTCTTGTCCCAAAATTATTTTAGGCAAATTAGCATTAAACCATTTGAATTTATTCAAAATCATTATGTGTGTTCCGCCTTTTACGACTATACATTTCTCTATATTTTTGATTGGAAAAACATCATCAGCATCGCCGTGAATGTGAATCACGTTCTTTACAATTTCAGTTCTATCCCATAAAATTATTTTTTCGATTGCCCAATCCAAATATTTTTTATCTCGGACAGAAAGAAACTTTTTATACAATTCTAATCGCTGTTTGATCTTATCCCCAAAAGAAAATTTAGCTAAATTTTCGATATTCAAAACCAAGCTTGTAGGCAAAAGTTTATACGCTTTTGTGGTTTTAGCAACTTTAAAAGCAGTTGGAAATTCCACATTACTTTTTACACTAGAAATTATAATTGTCTTTCTAACTTCCAAAAATTCAGCCATTTCTTGAACTAAAATCCCACCAAAAGAAACGCCAATTAATACAGGATTTTTATGAGTTACTTTTTTAGAAATTCTTTCAGCATATTCCGACAAAGATTCATTGTCTAAAGGCAATTCCCATTCTAAAAGAATTATCTCGAAAACTTCTTTTGGAAGAGCAATTCTTTCAAAAATTGAAGAACTTGCTGCTAATCCTGGCATAAAATAAACTGGAATTCTACTCATCAAAAATGTTTTAACATTCAATAATTGAAATAAAAGGAATTAATCACGAAATTTGCATAAAATTAAATTATTAATTGGAAATAAAATCGGTTTCCTTTATAATTATGAATAAATTATGACAACCCAATTATACAAAGCTTCTGAACGTGGAACTGCCAATTTCGGATGGTTAAACGCTAATTATTCCTTTTCTTTTGCCAATTATTTCAATCCACAGAGAATACAATTTGGAATGTTACGTGTTTTAAATGACGATACAATTGCACCAGGAATGGGATTTGGAACGCATCCTCACGAAAATATGGAAATTATTACCATTCCTCTTGAAGGCGCTTTGAAACACCAAGATAGTATGGGAAATGAAGGCACGATTAGCTTTGGCGAAGTTCAAGTTATGAGTGCTGGAACAGGAATCCAACATTCTGAAGTCAATGCGAGTCAAACAAATCAGTTAAAATTATTGCAACTTTGGGTTTTTCCCGATGCCGAAAATGTAACCCCAAGATACGAGCAAAAGTTTTTCGATCTTGAAAAAAATAAAAACTCATTTGTAAATATTGTTTCTCCAAAAGACTTAAACGATGGAAATGCACTTTGGGTTCACCAAAAAACATTTTTTAATTTAGGGGTTTTTGAAAATGGCAAAACAAATTATAAAATCAACTTAACCGATAATAGTGTATATTTGTTTTTAATTGACGGTGAAATTGTAGTTGATAATCAGACATTAACAGCAAAAGACGCCATAGGAATATCCGATTTTAGCGACTTTGATATTGAAATCAAACAAAAAGCCAAGATTCTGATAATCGAAATACCAACCAAATAAACCAACTTAATGGAAATTAAAGACAATGCATTTTCAAGACAATTTGAAACCTTTTTAGATGGGAATATGATAATATTAGAATATTCTTATCAAGAAAAAAAGATATTTCTAACAAAAATTAAAACGCCAGACAACTTTGATAATGAAGCTTTTATAAATGATTTTCTGAAAAACATTATGGAAATCGCTTACGAAAGAAATCTAAAAGTTGTACCGATTTTACCAAAAATAGCAACTTTTTTTAGAAAAAATCCAACCTATAAAGATTTGCTACCTCCAGGAATTAAACTGTAATTTTACTTTTCAAAAACTCCATTCGCACACTTCCGTCTTCATCAATTTTGGTCAGATTAATTTCGTGCAACGTATTCACTAATTCTGGATTCCAAGGCGTTTTCACTTTTACATAATTTTCTGTAAAACCGTGAATATAACCACCTTTATTTTCACTTTCAAAAAGCACAATTCGGTCAGTTCCAAGTTGACTTTCATAAAAAGAACGTCGTTTTTTCACAGATAAACCACGCAACATTTTACTTCTTTTGGCTCGAACATTTGCAGGAACAACTCCTTCCATATCGGCAGCTTCAGTATTATCACGTTCAGAATACGTAAAAACGTGTAAATATGAAATGTCCATTTCATTCAAAAAGTGATAGGTTTCAAGAAAATGTTCGTCTGTTTCACCAGGAAAACCAACAATAACATCCACTCCAATACAAGCGTGCGGCATCACTTCCCGAATTTTATTCACGCGCTCCGTATAAATTTCTCGCAAATAACGACGCTTCATTAATTTCAAAATTTCATTGCTTCCAGATTGCAACGGAATATGAAAATGCGGCACAAAAGTCCTGCTTTTAGAAACAAAATCAATCGTTTCATTTTTCAATAAATTAGGCTCAATTGACGAAATTCTCAAGCGCTCAATTCCTTCAATTTTGTCCAATTCCTGAACCAATTCTAAAAAAGTATGCTCGTGTTTTTTATTCCCAAATTCACCCTTCCCATAATCCCCAATATTCACACCCGTCAAAACGATTTCCTTGATGTTTTGCTCCGAAATTTCCTTTGCATTTTTCAATACATTTTCTAACGCATCACTTCTGGAAATCCCACGTGCCAAAGGAATTGTACAATACGTACATTTATAATCACACCCATCTTGAACCTTCAAAAACGCCCGAGTTCTATCTCCAATCGAGTAACTTCCAACGTAAAAATCAGCCTCGGAAATCTCGCAAGAATGCACTTCGCCCATATCATTTTTGGTCAAATCATTAATATAATCGGTAATTTTAAACTTTTCTGTAGCACCCAAAACCAAGTCCACACCATCCACATTTGCCAATTCTTCAGGCTTCAATTGCGCATAACAACCCACCGCAGCAACAAACGCTTTATCATTCAATTTCATCGCTTTTCGCACCACCTGCTTGAATTGTTTGTCCGCATTTTCCGTCACAGAACACGTATTTATCACATAAATATCAGCAACTTCTTCAAAATCAACACGATCAAAACCTTCCTCCGTAAAATTTCTCGCAATCGTAGAAGTCTCCGAAAAATTCAGCTTGCAACCCAAGGTGTAAAAAGCAACTTTTTTTCTATCCGTCATATTTTTTTTATTTGGGCGAATCCCTGCGGGTCGGGCTTTCGGCTATATATTTTGTTCCGCTTTCGCTACACAAAATGATACCGCCTCTATCCCTTTCGCGGAATTTGAGTTCAATTGAAATTTATCTTTTTAAGAACCAAATTCAGGATGCAAATTTAAACATAAAAGCTACGAAATCACCAATTAATCATAGAAAAAATAGTGAATTCGTAGCAATAAATAATTTTTATAATCTAAAGCTATAACAATAAATCCATTTTTTTCCACCACCAAAATTCCAAAGGAAAATCAGGGTAATTCTGAATAAACTTATTATATTTACTGGTTTTAGCTTCTTGCTCACTGAACTTTATTTCAACTGCAAAACCTTTCAAATAGGAAGTTTCTACAACAAAATCAACTTCATTTCCATCAGCGGTGCGCCAATATTTAATTTGATCTTCTTCAAAACGCTCGGAAAGCAATCGATATGAAAAGTTCTCTAAAACAGCACCTTTATCCGCTCTTTGTTCCAATGGCGAAAAATAATTAATCAACACATTTCGCAATCCTAAATCATTAATATAAACTTTTGGCATCTTGGTAAGTTCCTTTCGCAAATTGGCATAAAAAGGTTTTAGAAGCGTAATATGAAAACATTTTTGTAACACATATAAATAATTTTCAACCGTTGCATTTGAAATTCGCAACGTATTCGAAATTTCATTTACATTCAATAAATTCCCCGTTTGACTTGCCAAAAGCATCAACATCCTGTAAAATTTAGTTTCATCTGTAATCCCAGATTCTAAAACGTCCCGCTTAATATAGGAATCGCGAATTTCTCTTAACAATTCAATTTTATCTTCGATATTTTCCTCTAAAACCACAGCGGGATAACCACCATAATTTATAAATTCATCCATATATGCCCAAAGTAAATTCTCTTGAATGGATTTCGATTTTTTCTTACTCTTAAATTGTGAAATTTCATTTACCAAATCAGCTCTGTTTTTAAAAAGCAAAAACTCTTCAAAATCAAGCGTTCCCATCTGAAATATTTTTTTTCTACCAACCAAGGAATCGTTAAATTGACGATCAATATAAAAAGCACTACTTCCAGTAGCTACAATTTTTAATTGTGTAGAATATTCATCAAAAAGCAATTTTAGAAAATTCGTTGCGTCATCAAGATATTGAATTTCATCAATAAAAACGATTATTTTCTTATCGCTTTGCAAAGGACAAATTTTTAAAAGATTCTCAGGATTTTGATTTAATTCTTCTAAAATATCTTTTCTGTCTAAATTCAAAAAAAACACAGCTTCTCCATTTTGCTTTAACTCTTCAAAAAGTTGTTTTAGCAAAGTAGATTTTCCAATTTGACGCGCCCCAATAAGGATTGTAAACTCCCTTTTAGAAATGTGATTGGAAATAATTGTATGTTTTTTTCTTCTTACCATACAACAAATGTAATTCTTTTATATATAAAAACCGATATTTTAAAAAATTTTTATTAAAATTATCGGATATTTTACTATGTGTATGTAGTAAAATATCCGATAATTTTCAATGTGTACATTGAAAATTATCGGATATTTTATGTTATTTAAATTAAAAAAGAGTTAATTTATTCTTTTCTCCACTTTTTAGATTCTTCAAAAACGTGTTCCAAAATGGCTTTGTCTTGTTCCGTAAATTCTACGTGTCTTCTGTCCATTACAATTTTTGCAACTTCAAAAGCTTTTTTGGTAAGATACGTTACAAATCCAGAAGCACCGCCCCAAGAAAAACTAGGAACAAAATTACGAGGAAAACCACTTCCGAAGATATTTGCACTCACACCAACAACCGTTCCTGTGTTAAACATCGTATTGATACCGCATTTACTGTGATCACCCATCATTAAACCGCAAAATTGAAGTCCCGTTTTGGCAAAATTCTCTGTTTCATAACTCCACAATTTCACTTCTTCATAGTTGTTCTTCAAATTCGAATTATTAGAATCGGCACCAATATTACACCATTCTCCCAATACCGAATTTCCTAAAAATCCATCGTGACCTTTATTAGAATAACCAAATAAAACGGAATTATTTACTTCGCCACCAATCCTGCAATGCGGACCAACAGTGGTTGCACCATAAACTTTAGTAGCCAATTTAACTTGGGCTTCTTCACACAAAGCAAACGGACCACGAATTACAGAACCTTCCATAATTTCCGAATTTTTTCCAATGTATATTGGTCCTGTCGAAGCATTTAAGGTTACAAATTCTAATTTTGCTCCTTCTTCAATAAAAATAGAAGAAGGGGAAATAACATTGACGCTTTTCGGAATGGGCTGCGAAGTTCTGCCTTCTGTTAAAAGTTCAAAATCTTCTCGAAGAGCCGCATCATTTTTGGCAAAAATATCCCAAGTATGTTCCACTGTCAAACAATCTTCATTGAATTCAATTATTTCATAAGTATCAAAATCCACTTCTTCTTGAGATTCTTGTGTATAAAAAGCAATTACTTCATCGCCTTTGAAAACTGCTTGATTTCGTTCTAAATTACTAATTAATTCAACCAAAATTGGATTGGGTAAATACGAAGCATTTATCATCACATTTTCTTCCAATTCTACCATTGGAAACTTTTCCGATAAATATTCTTCGGTTAAAGTAGTGGTTGTAGAACCCAAATATTTCTCCCATTTTTCACGAATTGTTAAAATTCCAATGCGAATATCGGCAACTGGGCGCGTAAATGTGAAAGGCAATAATGCATTTCTGGAAGGTCCGTCAAAAAGGATATAATTCATAAAATTGGTTATTTGTTGATTTGGTTATTTGTTTAATCGAAAATAGATTCCGAAAACTTTACCGATTTTAATACAATTAACCCCAAAGTTACAAAAGATAAACAAGAAAATGGAAACGTTTTAGGTATAAAAAAACCCCGCAATTTGCGAGGTTTTATATAATTTGAAAACAGATAACTATTATTTACCGTGTTTTGCGTATTTAGTTTTGAATTTATCAATACGTCCTGCAGTATCGATAAGTTTAGATTTACCTGTGTAAAAAGGGTGAGAAGTTCTTGAAATCTCCATTTTCACAACTGGATATTCAACACCTTCGTGTATGATAGTTTCTTTAGTATCTGCAGTAGATTTTGTAATAAAAACGTCTTCATTTGACATATCTTTAAAAGCAACTAATCTGTAATTTTCTGGGTGTACACCTTTTTTCATCTTAAATCTTTTTTATTTGTTTCAATTATAATTTGCTTTGAAGCTTTTCTTCTCACAGAAAAGGTATAAACACACTATAACTTTTTGTTTTTAACTTTATTATTTTGAGATTGCAAATTTACACTTATTTTTCAATAATCAAACCTTAGTTGCATTTTTTTTTATTTCAAGGAAAATGTAATTTTTATCTTAGGTAAATTGGGAATTGTTATATTTGTAGATTAATTTAAAACAATAGTGTTATGGAACAAAAAATGTCTCCTTCGAAATCAGCTTTACAGTATGGTGCGTTATTCGGAATTTTGATGGTATTAGAATTTGTAATCGTCTATGTTATGGATGTCGATCCAATTTCAAATCCAACAGCTGGAATTATCATTAACACATTGAATTACCTTGTATTTCCAGTAGGTATAATTACAATTGGCTGTATGAATTACAAGAAAAATTTAAATAACGGTTTTATTTCTTTTGGGGAATGTTTAAAAATTGGGGTTACCATTTGTTTGATAGCAGGATTAATATACGGTATTTTCAGTGCTGTTTTTAATATGATATTTCCTGAATTTATAGAAGAGCTTATGAAAAAAACGAGACAAGTAATGCTAAAGCAAAACCCAAGTATGACTTCCGCTCAAGCTGAAATGGCAATTTCTATGACGAAAAAATTTATGAGTCCTGCAATTGTAATTCCTGCAACTATTGCAATGTATTCCTTTATAGGTTTAATATATTCATTAATAATTGGTGCATTTGTAAAAAATGACAATCCACAAAGTTTGTAGATAAATGAATTTATCCATTATAATTCCGCTTCTCAATGAAGAAGAATCATTGCAAGAACTCCATAATTGGATTGTTTCTGTGATGAAATCCAACAATTATTCCTACGAAGTTATCTTTATTGACGATGGAAGCACCGACAGTTCTTGGTCGATTATTGAGCGTTTGTCTGCTGAAAATTCAAGCATTAAAGGAATTCGTTTTTTAAGAAACTATGGGAAATCACAGGCTTTGCACGCTGGTTTTGCAAAAGCGCAAGGTGATGTTGTGATTACAATGGATGCCGATTTACAAGACAGTCCCGAGGAAATTCCGGAATTAATTGATATGATTACCAATCAAGAATTTGATTTGGTTTCGGGTTGGAAAAAGAAACGCTACGATTCTGTATTTGCTAAAAATTTACCTTCTAAATTATTCAATTGGGCGGCAAGAAAAACATCTGGCGTTCAGCTAAATGATTTTAATTGTGGCTTGAAAGCGTATAAAAATGTAGTCATAAAAAACATTGAAGTTTCGGGGGAAATGCACCGCTATATTCCAGTTTTAGCAAAAAACGCAGGTTTTAGCAAAATTGGTGAAAAGGTAGTTTTGCACCAAGCCAGAAAATATGGTGAAACTAAATTTGGTATGGAACGTTTTATTAACGGCTTCTTGGATTTGATTACGATTTGGTTTCTTTCTCGATTTGGAAAAAGACCGATGCATTTGTTTGGCGCTTTGGGATCAGTAATGTTTATGATAGGATTTGTATCTGCAGGGTTTATTGGATTTATAAAATTGTATAAATTATACCATAATATGCCGTATGATTTGGTGACTAACAATCCTTGGTTTTACATTTCGTTGACCACAATGATTATAGGAACACAATTATTTTTGGCTGGATTTTTAGGGGAAATAATTTTGAGAACGAAGAATAACGAGGAACGGTATAAGGTTTCAAAGGAAACAAGATAGAATAACTTTAAGCAAAAATTTACGGATTTAAACATACAAAGTTATGGAATTAGAAGTTATTCAAAATAAAATATTTGAAGTACGAGGTTACAAAGTGATACTTGATTTTGACTTGGCACTGTTGTACAATGTTGAAACAAAATCACTTAAGCAATCTGTTAGAAGAAACATTTCTCGATTTCCCGAAGATTTTATGTTTGAACTTACTGAATTAGAGTTCAATAGTTTGAGGTCACAAATTGTGACCTCAAACCGTGGGGGCTTAAGATATATGCCTTTTGCTTTTACAGAACAAGGAATTGCAATGCTCTCAAGTGTACTAAACAGTGAGAAAGCTATTGAAGTTAATATTTCTATAATTAGAGCTTTTGTGACTTTTAGACAGTTTTCTTTGACTTATAGCGAATTAAAAGACAGAATTTCAATAATAGAAAAGCAATTTGCTTACGCCTGTTCGCCTTTCAGGCTCGAGTCCTGATATTTACAAAGCATTGAATTATTTGGTTGACAAAGAAGCCGTTACTAAAAGCAACGAAGAAAGAAACAAAATAGGTTACAAGAAATAAAATTTAAGTTTAAAAAATAATATTATTTATGGCTAGCCCTGATTGAAGTGGAAAGCATTTTGAAATTGAAAGCCAATTTTTTTGGTTTTAAAAAGCGACCGAAGGAAGCTCTTTTAAAACCAAATAAAAAATGGCTTGAAATGAAAAATCTTGAAACGGAAAGCAGGAAATAGCTCCAAAAAAAATAAAAATGGATATACCGCAAAATATTTTAAATGCCGTGAATGAATGGCTTACACCAATTTTTGATAAAGAAACGCAAGAGGAAATTAAGGAAATGATGACTTCATCGCCAAAAAATTTAGAGGAAAGTTTCTATAAAAATTTAGAGTTTGGAACGGGTGGAATGCGCGGAATTATGGGTGTTGGAACCAATAGAATCAACAAATATACGCTTGGAAAAAATACGCAAGGGATTTCAAATTATATGCAAAAAGTCTTTCCTGGAAAGGAATTGAAAGTTGCAATTGCTTTTGATTGTCGTCATAATAGTCAATCTTTGGCGAAAGTGGTTGCGGATGTTTTTTCGGCAAATGGGATAAAAGTGTATTTATTTTCGGATATGCGACCTACACCAGAATTGAGTTTTGCATTGAAATATTTGGGTTGTCAAGCAGGAATTGTGCTTACAGCTTCGCATAATCCGCCAGAATACAATGGCTACAAAGTGTATTGGGAAGATGGTGGACAGCTTGTTCCGCCTGAGGATGCGGAGATTATTGATGTAATTGAAGCATTGAAATATGACGAAATTAAATTTGGGGCAAACGAAGATTTGATAGAATATATTGATACGGAAATTGATGCGGCTTTTGTGAATTCATCAATTGCGAATGCAAGTTTTAATACTTCTGCAGTTGCAAAAAGTGATTTAAATATTGTTTTTACCTCATTGCACGGAACTTCTATAAAATCGGTTCCTGCAACTTTAGCCCAAGCGGGTTACACGAATGTGAATCTTGTTGCGGAACAATCAGAACCAAATGGTGATTTTCCTACGGTGAAATCTCCGAATCCTGAAGAGCCTGAAGCGTTGAAAATGGCATTGGAATTGGCTGATAAAATTCAAGCTGACATTGTGATTGGAACGGATCCAGACTGCGATAGATTGGGCGTTGCGGTGAGAAATAACGAAGACGAAATGATGCTTTTGAACGGAAATCAAACGATGATTTTGATGACAGCATTTTTATTGGAACAATGGCAAAAATCTGGAAAAATAAATGGGAAACAGTTTGTAGGTTCTACGATAGTTTCTACACCGATGATGATGGAATTGGCATCGGCTTATAGCGTGGAATGCAAGGTGGGATTGACGGGATTCAAGTGGATTGCCAAAATGATTAAAGATTTTCCGGAATTAGAATTCATTGGTGGCGGCGAAGAAAGTTTTGGATTTATGGTTGGTGATGCGGTTCGCGATAAAGATGCGGTGGCTTCTACCCTACTGATTTGTGAAATTGCAGCTCAAGCCAAAGCAAAAGGCAGTTCTGTTTATAAAGAATTATTAAATTTATATGTAGATTATGGATTCTACAAAGAATTTTTGGTGTCAATTACCAAAAAAGGAATTGAAGGTTTGGCAGAAATAAACCAGATGATGGTGGATATGAGAACGAATCCTTTGAAAGAAATTAATGGCGAACGCATCGTGATGATGGAAGATTATAAAACTTCGGTGGCAACTAATTTATTGACGGGCGAAACTGAAACTATGTCAATTCCGAAATCGGACGTGTTGATTTATTATACTGAAGATGGGACGAAAATTGCTGCAAGACCAAGCGGAACAGAACCGAAAATTAAGTTTTATGTGAGTGTGAATGCACAACTAGATTCAGTTGCTGATTTTAATGAAGTGAATGCTATTTTGGATACTAAAATTAAGAGGATTTTAGAGGATTTAAAAATTGATTGATGAGTAATTCACTGAGTCCAAATGACAATTCGATAATATTAAATTCTATAATAGATTTAATTGATTCGACACGTCAAAAAGTTGCAGTAACAGTAAATCAAGAACTTACATTATTATATTGGAAAATTGGAAAAAACATTAATGATGATGTTTTAAATAAAAACAGAGCCGATTATGGAAAAAAGCTGGTTTTAGGATTAAGTCAAGAACTTTCCAGTAAATACGGAACAGGATTTAACAAACGAAACCTTCATAGTTTCATTAAGTTAAATACTGTATTTCAGGATATTACAATTGTGCACACAGTGTGTGCAAAATTGAGTTGGTCACACATTAGAACTTTAATTTATATTGAAAATGAAATAAAAAGAGAATTTTATATTCAAATGTGTAAGCACGAAAGATGGAGCGTTAGAACTCTACAAGAACGAATAGATAGTATGCTTTTTGAAAGAACAGCAATTAGCAAAAAGCCCGAACAAACCATCATAAATGAATTAAAAGTTCTGGAAACAGAGAAAAAAATAAGTCCTGATTTAGCTTTTCGAGATCCTTATTTTTTAGATTTTTTAGGCTTACACGATTCTTACTCTGAAAAAGATTTAGAAAGTTCTATTTTGGCACAACTTCAATATTTTATTACTGAAATGGGAAGTGAATTTGCATTTTTATCCCGTCAAAAAAGAATAACTATAGACGATGAAGATTTTTATATTGATTTACTTTTTTATCACAGAGGTCTCAAAAGTTTAGTTGCAATTGAATTAAAACTTGGCAAATTTAAAGCAAGTTATAAAGGACAAATGGAATTATATTTACGGTGGCTTGAACATAATGAACAGAAATCCGGGGAAAACAAGCCAATTGGACTAATCCTTTGTAGTGAGAAATCCCCTGAACAAATTAATTATTTAATGTTAGATAATGACAATCAGATTAAAGTTTCAGAATATCTAACCCAATTACCTGAAAAACAATTATTGCTTGAAAAATTAGAACGAGCAATTGCAATAGCAGAAAACAATTCAAGAAAAAATGAGTAATTTTAAGAAAATATTTCCCTTTGTACTGCCTTATAAAAAGTACGCCTATTTAAACATATTTTTCAATGTTTTGTATGCGCTTTTTAGCACACTTTCATTTGTAGCATTAATTCCTATCTTGAAAGTTATCTTTAATGATAAAAAAGAAATTTTTCAAAAACCAGTTTATGATGGAATTAGCCATTTAAAAAGTTATTGTGAAAATTATCTTAACTATTATTTGACGGATTCAATTAACAAAAATGGTAGTTTTTATGTGCTAATGATTATGATTATTTTTATCATTATCATATTTATGCTAAAAAATTTATTCAACTATTGGGCAATGTATTTTAGCACTTTTATGAGAAATGGAATTTTAATGGATATGCGGATTTCCATTTACAAGAAAATAACAAGTTTGCCATTGGAATATTATTCAAAAACAACAAAAGGCGATGTGATTTCAAAAACTATTGCTGATGTAAACGAGATTAGTAATTCCTATCTGTCTATTCTAGAAATGGTAGTAAGAGAACCGCTTACCATTATTTTTACTCTTGCAACAATGTTGTTTTTAAGTTTAAAATTAACGCTTTTTGTTCTATTTTTCATTCCTATTTCTGGCTTTATTATTTCTAAAATTGGAAAATCTTTGAAAAAAAATTCAATAATACTGCAAGAACAACAAGGCAAAATGCTTTCTATTTTAGAAGAAACCTTGACAGGATTGCGAGTTATAAAGTCTTTCACAGCAGAAAAAAAATTCAGATCTACTTTTAAAGAAACGAGTTTAAAGTTCTATAAATATTCAAATATAGTGCTCAATCGCCAGAATTTAGCTTCGCCAATGAGCGAATTTTTAGGAATTTTGGTCATTGGAATTTTACTCGTTTACGGTGGTTATTTGGTTTTTGTAGAAAAACAAATGGAAGCAGGTTTTTTTCTTGGTTACATAATGCTAGCATACAATATTCTAACTCCTGCAAAAGCAATCTCTAAAGCTAGTTATGGACTCAAACGAGGAAATGCTTCAGCAGATCGTGTTTTAGAAATTTTAGACCAAGAAAATCCGATTGTTAGCAAAATTGATGCAATTGAAAAAGATACATTTGAATCTGAAATAAGTATTAAAAATATCCACTTTAAATACGAAGACGAAATGGTACTTAAGAACTTTTCATTGGAAGTAAAAAAAGGGGAAACGGTTGCTTTAGTTGGACAATCAGGAAGTGGAAAAAGTACGATTGCGAATTTATTGACTCGTTTTTACGATGTAAATGAAGGTACAATTGAAATTGATTCTGTTGCTATAAAAGATATGAATTTGCAATCATTGCGAGGTTTAATGGGATTGGTAACGCAAGACAGTATCTTATTTAATGATACTATAAAAGCAAATATTTCGTTAGGGAAATTAGATGCTACAGATGAAGAAATTATTAAAGCATTAAAAATTGCCAATGCGTATGAATTTGTAAAAGATTTACCAAAAGGTATTTACACCAATATTGGCGACAGCGGAAACAAACTTTCGGGCGGTCAAAAACAACGATTATCAATTGCTCGTGCTGTTTTGAAAAATCCACCAATAATGATTTTGGATGAAGCCACTTCAGCTTTGGATACAGAAAGTGAAAAATTTGTACAGGTAGCGCTAGAAAATATGATGCAAAATAGAACTTCAATTGTAATTGCACATCGCCTTTCTACGATTCAAAAAGCAGATAAAATTGTAGTTTTGCATAAGGGCGAAATTGTAGAACAAGGAACACACGATGAATTAATTGCAAGGAACGGGACGTATAACAAATTGGTTACGATGCAGAGTTTTGAGTAATACTATAAAACGCAAATAGTTATGAAAAGAGAATATATTTTAGCGATTTTTTTAATTTTGTTTATTGGTATATATTTTTCGGCAGAATACATTTTCGGCGAAGAAAAAATAGTTGCAATTTTAAATAATTATATTGTAATTTGGTTTATGATTGCCTTCTATTTAGGGCAATATTCTATGAGATTTCCTAAATCTTAAATATATTATGTTCATTAACGACAAAAATATTAATATTCCTGAAGATCCAAATACAATTGTTTGGAAGTATTTAGACTTGTCAAAATTTGTCGATTTATTGCTATATAAAAAATTATTTCTTTCGCGTTCGGACAAATTTGAAGATCAATATGAAGGGACTTTTAGCGAACCTACATTTGAAGAAATTCGGAAGTTATCCATTAATAATCCTGAATTTTTAGATTATTACAAATCCCACCGTGAAAATGTAGTGATTAGCAGTTGGCATATCAATGAATATGAATCTTTTGCGATGTGGCAGATTTTCACACAAAAAAGTGAAGGATTGGCAATTCAATCTACTTTGGGGCGAATTCAAGAGGCTTTGAAACTCGATACAACCTACAATCAACATATTGGCGAAGTGAATTATATTGATTATAAAAAAGAATATATTCCTTTTGACAATGCTTTTTTTCCCTTTCTATTCAAGCGAAAAAGTTTCCAATATGAAAGAGAAATCCGAATTATTTCTGATGTTACAGAATTTGAATTGAAAATTGATAACGGTTTGAAAATCGATGTTGATATCAACCAATTAATTGAGAAAATTTATATTCATCCAAAATCTGAAAACTGGTATAAAAATTTGGTGATTGAATTGGTTCACAGACTTGGATT
>JBILPJ010000048.1:0-14389 GCA_044373975.1 Flavobacterium sp.
ATACAATATCGATAAAGATGTAACTACTGCTGACGCTCGATTTATAAAGTTTGCAGAAAATTTATTGACAGGACACATCGGAACCGCTTCTGCTAAAATTTTAATTTCAAATGTGGTCAAAGAAGATAAAATTTCGCTAACAGAAGTTTTGAGAATTTTAGAGGAATCGAAAGAAAATATTTTGGTAAATAAGAAATTAACTGAAACTTCAAACGAATTAAAATTAATATCCACCAAATTAAAGGATGCCAATCAAGAGTTAGTAAACAAAGATGTTCAAAAAGATGAATTTTTAGATACCGTAACCCACGAATTAAGAACGCCAATTACAGCAATTCGAGCAGCAAGCGAAATTCTTCACGATGATGATGATATGCCTGAAGATTTAAGAAAGCAATTTCTACAGAATATAATTTCTGAATCCGACAGATTGAATCGCTTAATAGATAAAATATTAGATTTAGAAAAATTTGAAACTGGCAAACAAAAGTTGTATTTATCCAATAATGATATTGCAAAAACAATCCGAAATACTTTAGAATCTTTACATCAATTAATTAAAAACAAACACATTACGGTTGAATTTAATCAAGGTTCAAATGAAATAAAGGCATTTTACGATGAAGAACGAATTGTTCAAGTTGTTCATAATTTGGTTTCTAATGCTATTAAATTTTGTGATGAATTAAATGGTAAAATCACGATTTCGATTGTTGAAAATCAAGACGTAATTGAAGTTAAAATTCATAATAATGGAAAAGGAATTGCTGATAATGATTTTGAAGCAATTTTTGATAAATTCTATCAATCAAGAAATCAAAATGTAAAAAAACCAATTGGAAGTGGATTAGGATTGGCGATTTGTAAAAAAATAATTGAACATCATAAAGGAACAATTTGGGCAGAAAATACTGATGGCGGAGGAGCAATGTTTACTTTTACGCTTCCCAATTATAAAACCAATAAAAATATTTAAAATGAAGAAAATTTTAATTGTTGATGATGAACCAAACATCTTAATGGCTTTAGAATATACTTTCAAAAAGAATAATTTTGAAGTTTTCATTGCTCGTGATGGTCAAGAAGCATTGGATATTTTAAAAAATCAACAACCAGATATTATTATTTTAGATGTGATGATGCCCAATGTTGACGGTTTTGAAACGCTAAAGCAAATAAAAAATGACGAGCGATTACAGCATTGTAAGGTTTTGTTTTTATCAGCAAAAAACAAAGAAAAAGATATCGAGAAAGGATTAGGATTAGGCGCAAATTTATATGTAGTCAAGCCCTTTTCCATTAAGAAATTAGTAGAACAAGTACACGAATTATTAGGCAGTTAATATTTATATAAAATCATATTATTTCAATCCATAAATCTTTTTTAACACAACACAAAAAATGAATTACAACGAATTATACTCAAAAAGTATTAACCAACCCGAAGCGTTTTGGAATGAGCAGGCAGAATCAATTGATTGGTATAATAAACCAGAAATTATTTTATCAAAAGATGAAAATGGGTATCCGCTTTGGTATAAAGATGGCGAATTAAACATTTGTTATCTTGCATTAGACAAGCACATTCAGGATGGTTTTGGGGATAATGTAGCTTTGATTTATGATTCCCCAGTTACTCAAACTGTAAGAAAATATACGTATTCTGAAGTTAAAACTGAAGTCGCAAAGTTAGCTGGTGGAATGCAATCTTTAGGTTTGAAAAAGGGTGATACCGCAGTTATTTATATGCCAATGATTCCTCAAGCTGCGTTTGCAATGTTGGCGTGTGCACGAATTGGAGTTACACATTCAGTTGTTTTTGGAGGATTTGCACCTCACGAATTGGCAATTAGAATAGATGATTGTAAACCTCGATTGATAATTACGGCTTCGTCTGGAATTGAAATCGACCGATTAATAGCGTATAAACCTTTGGTGGATGAAGCAATTGAATTGGCATCGCATAAACCTAAAAAAGTTATCGTTTTCAACAGAAAATTAGGAGCTCGAATTCCATTTAAAAAGTACGATGTCGATTATGATGCTTTGGTTTATGGTTCAGAGGAAACGGCTTGTGTTCCTGTAAATGCATCACATCCATTATATGTTTTATACACTTCTGGAACAACTGGAAAACCAAAAGGAATTGTCAGAGATACAGGAGGTTACGCTATTGCGCTTAAATATTCAATGAACTACATTTATGGATTGAAACCAGACGATGTTTTTTGGGCAGCTTCTGATGTTGGTTGGGTTGTGGGACATAGTTTTATTGTTTATGGTCCTTTAATTAATAGAAATACAACTATAATTTTTGAAGGAAAACCAATAAGAACGCCGGATTCAAGTACGTTTTGGAGAATTATCGAAGAACATAAAGTCAATGCAATGTTTACGGCACCAACAGCTATTCGCGCCATAAAAAAGGAAGATCCAAACGGAGATTTCATAAAGAAATACGATTTGAGCTCTTTGAAAACACAATTTCTTGCAGGCGAACGTTGCGATGTTGCAACATTGGAATGGTATAACGAACAAATTCCTGTTCCTGCAATTGACCATTGGTGGCAAACAGAATCTGGTTGGCCAATGGTTTCAAATATGATAGGAATTGAAAAACAATTTGTAAAACCAGGGTCAGTTGGAAAAGCAGTTTGCGGTTATGACATTCGTATTTTTGATGAAAAAGGAAATGAATTAGCACCAAACGATGAAGGTTATGTTGTAATTAAATTACCTTTGCCACCAGGAACATTGATGGATTTATGGAAAGATAATGCTCGTTTTCAATCGGATTATTTAACAAAATTCCCAGGATTTTATTTCTCTGGAGATGGCGGATTTAAAGATGAAGATAATTATATTTTCATAACTGGAAGAGTTGACGATGTTATAAACGTAGCTGGTCATAGACTTTCAACTTCCGAAATGGAAGAAATTGTAGCGTCTCATTCTTCGGTTGCAGAATGTGCCGTTGTGGGAATTAATGATGCTTTGAAAGGGCAAGTTCCTTTGGCATTGGTTGTAACCAAATTAGGCGAAACGATGGAACATTTCCAATTAGAACAAGAAATCGTTCAACTTGTTAGAAAGCAAATTGGCGCGGTTGCTTCATTAAGAAATGTAGTCATTGTGCAACGATTACCAAAAACACGTTCTGGTAAAATTCTTCGTAAATTAATGCGAAGTATTGCCGATGGTGATAATTTTCAAGTTCCCTCGACTATTGATGATGAAAATATTGTAGATGAAATAATAGAGGTTTTAACGAAATATGAAATTGGCTCTTTTGGGCTAAAATAATTAACAAATAGAATTTAAATAAACGATTAAACATTAAAAAAAAATGAGTTACTACAAAATTGACAATTTAGAACAGTATTTCAAACATTACAATAAATCAATTCGTGAGCCAAGAAAATTCTGGGGAAAAGTGGCATCAGAAAATTTCACTTGGTACCAAGAATGGGAAAAAGTAATTGATTTTGATATGGCTGAAGCCAAAATCCAATGGTTTGTAGGTGCAAAAGTGAATATTGTAAAAAATTGTATTGACAGGCATTTGGCACGAAAAGGAGATAAAACTGCCATTATTTTTGAGCCAAATGATCCAAGTGAAGCGGCACAACATATTTCCTATAACGAATTGCACGAACGCGTTTGCAAAATGGCAAATGTACTTCGGGATCAAGGAATTGAAAAAGGAGACCGAGTTTGTATTTACCTGCCAATGATTCCTGAATTAGCAATAACTACTTTGGCGTGTGCAAGAATTGGTGCCGTACATTCAGTTGTATTTGCTGGTTTTTCTGCTTCTGCGGTTGCAACAAGAATCAACGATAGCGATTGTAAAATGGTAATCACTTCCGATGGTGGGTTCCGTGGAAACAAAACTATCGACTTAAAAGGAATCATTGACGAAGCTTTGATAAATTGTCCTTGTGTAGAAAAAGTATTGGTTGCCAAAAGAACTTTTTCCAATATCACAATGAAAGAAGGTCGAGATCAATGGCTTCAACCGTTATTAGACGAAGCTTCGGATAATAATGTAGCTGAAATTATGGATGCTGAAGATCCATTATTTATACTTTATACTTCGGGTTCAACAGGAAAACCAAAAGGAATGGTGCACACAACGGCTGGATATATGGTGTATTCTGCCTATACTTTCAAAAATGTTTTCAATTATCAAGAAAATGATGTGTTTTGGTGTACCGCCGATATCGGTTGGATTACGGGACATTCCTATATTCTTTACGGCCCATTATTGAATGGAGCTACGACAGTAATTTTT
Source organism: Flavobacterium sp. (assembly GCA_044373975.1). GTDB lineage: Bacteria > Bacteroidota > Bacteroidia > Flavobacteriales > Flavobacteriaceae > Flavobacterium. Next base: position 4,295 of record JBILPJ010000048.1, read on the forward strand.
GAAGGAGTTCCTTCTTATCCAGATTTCAGTCGTTTTTGGGAAGTTATCGAAAGACACCAAGTAACACAGTTTTATACTGCGCCAACAGCCATTCGTGCTTTGGCAAAAGAAAGTTTAGATTACGTTCAAAAATTCCCGCTAAGTTCTTTAAAAGTCATTGGTTCTGTTGGAGAACCTATCAATGAAGAGGCTTGGCATTGGTATAATGCGCACGTAGGAGGGAAGCGTTGCCCAGTTGTTGATACGTGGTGGCAAACCGAAACCGGTGGAATTATGATTGCGCCAATAGCATTTGTAACACCAACAAAACCAACGTATGCCTCTTTGCCATTACCGGGAATTCAACCTGTTTTGATGGACGAAAAACGCAACGAAATTGAAGGTAACCAAGTAACAGGAAGTTTGTGTATCAAATTTCCGTGGCCAGGAATTGCAAGAACCATTTGGGGCGATCATAAACGGTATAAAGAAACTTATTTTTCCGCCTTCCCAGGCAAATATTTCACTGGTGACGGGGCGTTGAGAGATGAAACAGGATATTACAGAATTACGGGACGTGTTGATGATGTGATTATCGTGTCGGGACACAATCTTGGAACAGCACCTATTGAAGATGCTATTAACGAACATCCAGCTGTTGCAGAAAGTGCCATTGTCGGTTTTCCACACGACATCAAAGGAAATGCTTTGTACGGATATGTGATTTTGAAAGAAATTGGCGAAAGCAGAGACAGAGATAATTTGGCTAAAGAAATCAACCAATTAGTTTCTGATCAAATTGGACCTATTGCAAAATTAGATAAAATTCAGTTTGTATCAGGATTGCCAAAAACACGATCTGGAAAAATTATGAGAAGAATATTGCGTAAAATTGCAGAAGGCGACTTCTCTAATTTTGGAGACATCACTACATTATTGAACCCTGAAATCGTTGAAGAAATTAAAAACGGGAAATTGTAAAATAGACGAAAAGAGAATAGACGAAGAGATAAAAGACTAAAAAAAGTCGAAAGTCGAATGTCTTAAAAAAATTAGCCGCAGATTCGCAGATTATTTTTAATCTGCGAATCTGCGGTTATTACTTTTGTTCTTCTTTATTTCTTTTGGGGCAAAAACCTTTGCGCCCCTTGCGTAAATCTTTGCAAACTTTGCGGTTAAAAAAAATCTGCGCATCTGCGATAAAACTTTGTTTCTTTTGTTTTTCTTATATGCCTTTTGTGGTAAATACCTTTGCGTCCTTTGCGGTTAAAAAAATTTGCGACCCGACGAAGTAATTTGAGGTTAAAAAAAAATACGCTAACCCCCCAAACTTTATCCAAAAAAAAAATCCCCGCAATTGCGGGGATTTCTATATAAAAATCAAGAAATTATTTTTTCTCGTTCTTTTCCATTTTAGCTTTCAATGCAGCCAACATATCGTTGTTATCCCCTAACGTTGCAGCTGATGCATTGTTATTAGAGGCAACAGCCTCGTTAACAGCTTTCACATTTTTCTCTTCTTCTTCACGGAAGATAGCAGTGTGAGAAGCAACTACTCTTTTAAATTCTTTATTGAATTCAATTACTTTAAATTCAGCTGAATCTCCTTTTTTCAATTTCTTACCATCTTCTTTTTCAAGGTGACGTGTAGGAATGAAAGCAACGATATCTTCACCAAATTCTACAGTAGCTCCTTTGTCAACAATTTCAGAAATTTCACCTGTGTGGATAGTTCCAACTGCGAAAGAATCTTCATATTGATCCCAAGGATTTGCAGTAGTTTGTTTGTGTCCTAAAGATAATTTACGACCATCAACATCTAATTCTAATACAACTACGTCTAATTTTTCACCAACATTTACAAATTCAGATGGATGTTTGATTTTCTTAGTCCAAGAAAGATCTGAGATATAAATCAATCCGTCAATTCCTTCTTCTAATTCTACGAAAATTCCAAAGTTTGTAAAGTTTCTAACGATACCTGTATGTTTAGAACCTACTGGGTATTTAGCAGTAATATCAGTCCAAGGATCTTGCGATAATTGTTTGATACCTAATGACATTTTACGGTCATCTCTGTCCAATGTTAAGATAACAGCTTCAACAACATCACCCACTTTCACGAAATCTTGAGCCGAACGCAAGTGCGTAGACCAAGACATTTCAGAAACGTGGATTAAACCTTCAACACCTTCAGCAACTTCAATGAAAGCACCGTAATCAGCGATTACAACTACTTTACCGTTAACTTTGTCACCAACTTTCAAATCAGCATTCAAAGCGTCCCATGGGTGCGCGTTCAATTGTTTCAATCCTAATTGAATTCTTGTTTTCTCGTCATCAAAGTCAAGGATAACAACATTCAATTTTTGATCTAATTCCAACACTTCACTTGGGTGGTTAATTCTACTCCAAGAAAGGTCAGTAATGTGAATCAATCCATCAACACCACCTAAATCAATAAACACACCATAAGAAGTAATGTTTTTAACAACACCTTCTAATACTTGTCCTTTTTGCAATTGACCGATGATTTCTTTTTTCTGGATTTCAATATCCGCTTCAATAAGCGCTTTGTGAGATACAACTACGTTTTTAAATTCGTGGTTAATTTTCACAACTTTAAATTCCATCATTTTATTTACATAAACATCATAATCTCTAATTGGTTTAACATCAATTTGAGATCCAGGTAAAAACGCTTCAATTCCAAAAACGTCAACGATCATACCACCTTTAGTTCTGCATTTTACGAAACCAGTAACAATTTCTCCAGTTTCATTAGCACTAATAACTCTATCCCAAGATTTAATAGTACGTGCTTTTCTGTGAGACAATACCAATTGACCTGTTTTATCCTCACGGATGTCAATTAATACTTCAACTTTGTCACCAACTTTTAAGTTTGGATTGTAACGGAATTCGTTCAATGAAATAACACCTTCCGATTTTGCATTGATATCAACGATAACGTCTCTATCTGTAATTCTAACTACAACACCTTCTACAACTTCTTCTTGATCAGTATCAATGAAAGTTTCAGAAACTAATTGTTCAAATTCTTGCAAGTTTTTTTGGTCAACGGCATCAATACCTTCTTCAAAGTTGTGCCAGTTAAATTCTGCTAAAAACTGCTCTTGTGATTTTAATTGTTCAGACATGCTGATAAAAAATTTGTATTCTGTATTTTCTCGAGTTTCTTAATGCGAAAGAAAACAACAGAAGTTGTTTGTTTGATTTTTTATTACCCAAAGGAAACTCCTATCCACCAAAAGGTGTGCAAAAGTAATTCTTTTTTCTGTATCCACAAAGTTTTTTCCACAAAACCAATTAGCTAATTATCAATACTATAAATCATTAGAATTTGGAGCGAATTGTCCTCTTGTATTTGGAATTGCAATTCCCGCTTTCGGCTCAATCTCTTCGCTTCGCTGCGAGGATACCGCCTCAATCGGGGCTGAGGGAATAGTTGTTTTGATGATTTTTATATTTCTGAAAACAAAGCCTTAATTGAATATTTAAAACTACATTTGAAAATAAATAAAAACTGATGTTTTCAGACAAAGCGAGTAATTATATAAGTTGATAGTAGCTCAAAGTCGGGAGACTTTGCGCAGCGGGGTAAAATAAAAAATTTCTACAAATAGTTTTGATTAAAAACTGTATAAAAAGCAACTTATGTTGTTTTTAGGCAGTTTTTTTATGCGTATCCTAAAATGTATTTAATTAATACATATTTGTATCTTAATTATACATTTTTGTATCTTAATTATACATATTTGTATCTTAATGATACTTATTTGTATCTTAATGATACTTATTTGTATCTTAAAGATACTTATTTGTATCTTAAAGATACTTATTTGTACTTAAAAGATACATATTTGTACTTTAAAGATACTTATTTGTATCTTAAAGATACTTATTTGTATCTTAAAGATACTAATTTGTATTATTATGATAAATATTTTGTAAATCCAGCTCTGCGAAGTGTTTTTAAAAAACGAAACATTAATAATAGTCGGGATTGCTGAGCGAAGTCTCTCAATTTCGAACACACAAAGACAATAATAAAAGAATATCAATCAGAATCTGAAATAAATTCAGATTGACAAACCTACAGCGTTTAGTTCGCTATGAACTTGTTTCGGCAACTATGTAATTATGAAAAATTAAAGTCCTAAATTATTTTTCAGGATGATTAAATCTATGCCATCATATTCCCCTTTGTTATAAATTGAGGCAAAAATCACTTTTTTATTGTCAATTGCAATGATGGTTTCATAGGTTATTATTCTTCCACCGCCTGCTGAACCTTTGCCTTTTGATTTTATATTTATTCTGATTTTCTTAAATCCATTTCCTAAATCGTCAGCAAGTGCTAACTCGTTATTTAAATTTTATAAAATATTTTCAAAATCAGATTTTATTGAAGGATATTTTTTACTTAACTTTTTGATTTCTTTATCGAAATCATTGGTTGTTTCTATTTTATAAGTCATTCAACAATTGCTCTATAGGATTTCCTTTAAAATTTCCTGATTTTACATCAATTGCTACCTTATTTAATTTGTTAATTAGTGTTTTCTGTTTTGGGGTTAATTCATTAGATTCATTGGGTTTGCTAAATCCTGTATCAATAGAAACACCTTTATTTGAAGCCGAAAGTATTTTTGCAAGTTCCAATAAGGTTTTCCCTGCTTTTGTACGTTCGTTTACAGTTATTGTTGTCATAGCATTTTTTTATACACAAATATACAAAAATCGGACTACTTTACATAAAAGATTTTCTTTGTCAAAATTGATGAAGTAATTATGAAAATAGAATCTGTAATAAATTCAGATTGACAAAACAAGAATTTTTGTTTCACAACTACGTCTGAGTTTTAAACTGAAGGATTCTCTAAATAACCAAATTAACAAATAACCAAATTATCTTTAATTTTAGCCCCGAGTGAGGCGGTATCCTCGCAGCGAAGCGAAGAGATATAGCCGAAAGCGGGAATTGCAATTCCAAATACAAGAGGACAATTCGCTCCTAAAAAAAGAAATAAACACCGTTTTTTTAACTGATGTAATTCCAAATGTTTTTGCGCTTGGTCATTTCAATAAATACGGCTCGCATTACTAAATGTTCTGGTTTTTCGAGTGGCGCATCTTCTTTTAGAATTTTCACGGCGTAGTTTCGAGCCAAATAAAGGATGTCTCTGTCGCGAACCAAATCGGCAATTTGAAGGTTCAAAACGCCACTTTGTTGTGTGCCCATTAAATCGCCAGGCCCACGAAGTTTCAAATCGACTTCGGCAATTTCAAAGCCATCGTTGGTGCGTACCATCGTGTCCATTCGGGTCTTGCTATTATTGGAAAGTTTGTGGGAACTCATCAAAATACAGTAGCTTTGATCGGCGCCACGACCTACGCGACCCCGCAATTGATGCAATTGCGAAAGCCCAAAACGCTCGGCACTTTCCACAATCATAACGCTGGCATTGGGGATATTTACGCCCACTTCGATAACGGTTGTCGCCACCATAATATTGGTTTTTCCTTCGGCAAATCGTTGCATTTCAAAATCTTTTTCGGCGGCTTTCATCTTTCCGTGAAGGATAGAAATGGCGTATTTTGGTAGCGGAAAATCACGAGAAATGTTGTCGTAGCCGTCCATTAAATCTTTGAAATCCATCTTTTCGGATTCTTGAATCAAGGGATAAACCACATAAATTTGTCGCCCTAAAGCAATTTGGTCACTAACGAACGCCATAACATTCAACCGATTAGAATCATATCGATGCACGGTTTGAATTGGTTTTCTGCCCGGCGGCAATTCGTCTATCAATGAAATGTCTAAATCGCCGTACAAACTCATCGCCAAAGTTCGTGGAATTGGGGTTGCGGTCATCACTAAAACGTGTGGCGGAATGTCGTTTTTCTTCCACAATTTAGAGCGTTGTTCTACACCAAAACGATGTTGCTCGTCAATAATTGCCAATCCTAAATTATGGAATTTTACCTTGTCTTCTAAAAGGGCGTGGGTTCCAATCAAGATTTGTAAAGTTCCATTTTCCAACTCTTCGTGAATGATTTTTCTTTCTGAAGTTTTGGACGAACCGGTAAGTTTTTTAATGTTGATATTTAGGGTTTTAGCTAATTCTGATAAACCTATAAAATGTTGATTTGCGAGTATTTCCGTGGGTGCCATTAAGCAGGCTTGGAAGCCATTATCCAAAGCCAAAAGCATGCTCATAAACGCCACAATTGTTTTTCCAGAACCAACATCGCCTTGCAATAATCGGTTCATTTGGGCGGGATAACCCATGTCATTTCGGATTTCTTTAATGACTCTTTTTTGAGCATTTGTGAGTTCAAAAGGCAAATGATTGGCATAAAAATCAGAGAATAATTCGCCTACTTTTTCAAAAGCGTGTCCTTTGATTTTATGTTTACGAACTAAGTTTTTAGTGATTAATTGCAATTGGATAAAAAATAATTCTTCAAATTTTAATCGGAATTGGGCTTTCGCCAATGCTTCTCCGCTTTTTGGAAAATGAATATTGAAAAGAGCTTCTTTTTTAGAAACCAATTTCAGCTCATTCATCAGATAATCAGGCAAGGTTTCTGAAAATAATGCTTGTGTTTCTTGAAACAATTGCTGCATTAATTTGTTAATGGTACGATTGGTAATTCCACGATTTGAAAGCGTTTCCGTAGATGGATAAACGGGTTGCATTGCCGAGCGCAAACTTTGCTCATGTTCTGCAAGTAACTCAATTTCAGGATGTGCCATATTATAGACATTTCCAAATGACGCACATTTTCCGAAAATTACAATGGAAACATTCAATTCTAAACTCTCTCGAACCCATTTTTGACCTTGAAACCAAACCAATTCCATTTGCCCAGTTGCATCTACAAAAGTGGCAACCAACCGTTTTTTTCCTTTGGCAGGTTCAACAGTTTTTATATTTATTATTTTTCCAATCAATTGAACTTCAGTACTATTATTGTCTAATTCATTGATTTTATAATAGCGGGTGCGGTCAATATACCGATTGGGATAAAAATTGATTAAATCTTGGTATTTGTGAATGCCCAATTCTTTTCGCAACAAATCCCCACGTTGAGGACCGACGCCTTTCAAGTATTCAATGGGAGTTTGAAGTAGATTAATTTGCATCTTGCGAAGATAGTTTTTTGTTTGGAAATTTGAAAACGTGTAGGAATAAGTATTTGAACTATTGTTGTGAATTTTAGCATAAACACAATATCTTTGAAACATAAAAAATATAAATAATGACAACTCATCTGGCACTTCTTCGTGGTATCAATGTTTCGGGGCATAATATGATAAAAATGGATGCTTTGAAAACTACTTTAGAAAAAATAGGTTTTCTAAACGTGGAAACCTACATTCAATCTGGAAATGTTTTTGTGAATACCGATGAGGAAAGTGCTGCAAAAGTTGGTTTTGTAATCAAGCAAGAAATTTTCAAGGTATTTGGTCACGATGTGCCAATAATTGTTATCGGAAAATCCGATTTAGAAGCTTGTTTTGTCAACAATACTTTTTTGAAAGACAAGGAGATAGATACAAAAAAATTATACGTTGCTTTTGTGTCCAAAGAGTTGCGAAGTGAGAATATCAATGATTTGAAAATTAGTCAATTCAAGCCTGATGAAGCCCGAATTGATGGAACGAGAATCTTTATAAAATACGATATTGGCGCAGGAAAAACAAGGTTAGACCAGAAATATATTGAGAAAAAATTGAATCTAACTGCAACAATTCGGAATTGGAATACGGTGACACAATTATTAAAAATCTACGAAGAGAAATAAAAATGAAATATCTATTCCTTTTACTTTCCGCTTTTTCAATTGCCCAGCAAACCAAATTTGTAGATTTCAAATCGGTGTTGGGTAAAATCGAAATCAATCCAATTGAGAAATCAGTTTCTGGGGAAGTTACCTATGATTTTGAAGTTACAAGTGCAATAGATACCATAAAAATTGATGCTCAAAATATGACTTTTACGAATTTGAAAATTAATAATAGCATTGTTAATTATAAAAATTCAGGAAAGAAAATTGCTCTTTTTGAAGGATATAAAATGGGTAAAAACACCTTGACTTTTAATTATTTGGCTAAGCCGAAACAAGCAATGTATTTTGTTGGAGTAGATGAAAATCTTCAAATTTGGACGCAGGGGCAAGGGAAATATACGAGCAATTGGTTTCCAAGTTTTGATGATGCCAACGAAAAAGTAATTTTCAATTTGGATGTCAATTTTGATAAGAATTTTCAAGTAATTTCCAATGGTGTTTTGGAAAATAAAGTTGTCAATTCGAATACAATTAATTGGCAATTTAGAATGAAAAAACCAATGAGCAGTTACCTTTTGATGCTTGCCATTGGGAAATTTGAAGTTCAAAATGAGAAATCCAAAAGTGGAATTCCATTGCAATTTTATATCGAAAATGAGGATGTGGCTAAGTTAGAACCAACATATCGTTATTCTAAAATCATCTTTAATTTTTTTGAAAAAGAAATAGGAGTGAAGTACCCTTGGGAAATCTATAAGCAAATTCCGGTTCAAGATTTTTTATACGCAGGAATGGAAAATACTTCGGCAACGGTTTTTTCAAGAGATTTTGTGGTTGATGAAATTGGGTTTGAAGATAAAAATTATGTGAACGTAAATGCACACGAATTGGCGCACCAATGGTTTGGCGATTTGGTGACTTCCGAAAGTGGAAAACACCATTGGTTGCAGGAAGGTTTCGCTACGTATTATGCTTTATTGGCAGAGAAAGAAGTGTTTGGTGCCGATTATTTTTATTATAAATTATATTCCATTTCTCAGCAATTGAAGTCGGTTTCCAAAACAGATACGATTCCAATTTTGAATGAAAAGGCAAGTTCTTTATCATTTTATCAAAAAGGAGCTTGGGCTTTGCACGTTTTGCGAGAAGGAGTTGGAGCAAAGGTTTTTCAGAAAGCGGTGCAAAACTATTTGAAAAAGTATTCTTTTAAAAATGTAACTACGGATGATTTTTTGAATGAAATTAGAAAAGTTTCTAAATATGATGTGGATGCGTTTAGAATAAAATGGTTGGAAAGTCCTGATTTTGATACTCAAAAAGTTACTGAATTACTGTCTAAAAACGAATCGATAAAAGCGTTATTTGAAATCAAAAAACTTAAGAATAAGTCTTTTTTAGGAAAGCAAGATATTTTTGTGAAAACAATGCAATCGGATGCGTATTTCCCCATAAAAGAAGAAATTATTTATCAAATTGAAAACGTTTCATTTGCTGATAAAGAAGTGCTTTTACGTTTGGGAATGGCTACAAATGATGTAAATGTAAGACAAGCAATTGCAAATACAACACCAAAAATCCCGTTAGAATTCAAAGTTGAATTTGAGACATTATTAGATGATAAATCATATATTACAAGAGAAGTTGCGCTTAATTCATTATGGTCACAATTTCCCGAAGATCAAATAAAATACCTCGAAAAATCAAAAGATTGGGTGGGTTTCAATGATAAAAATCTTCGTATTCTGTGGCTGACATTAGCGCTTGTAACAAAAGACTACGAATTGAATAACAAAGCCAAATTCTATGATGAATTGCTAAATTATTGTTCGTCAAAATTTGAAAGTTCCATTCGTCAAAATGCCTTGGAAAATTTACTTTTTATAAACGAAAAAGACAAAAATGTATTGCCTTTTTTAGTAAATTCCTTGACAAGTCATAAATGGCAATTCTCAAAATTCGGCAGAGAGAAAATAAGATTATTGTTGAAGAATCAGAATGTGAGAACCTATTTTGAAAGTCTTTTATTGGAACTTCTTGATAATGAAAAAGGGCAATTGCAACGATTATTATCAGAAAAACAATAAATTACCACATTAAACTAACTTCATTTTTGATATATGCCAATGCAGCATTACTTGGGGATTGCTTGTCCATTAAATCATTCAAAATCACTTCTCGTAATTTGTTTGCATTGTCCACACGTTCGCTCAAATTGGCTCTTCTAATCATTTGAATCGTAGTGTTTTTAGCGGTAACAATTATAGTCCAACATTCATCTGACATATAAATTTGTTG
>JBILPJ010000177.1:0-4877 GCA_044373975.1 Flavobacterium sp.
GCTGTCAATTCCATTAATTGCGGCTGGCGGCATTGCTACAGGAAGAGGAATGTTGGCGGTAATGGTTTTGGGTGCGGATGGAGTGCAAGTGGGTTCAAGATTTGCGGCTTCAGTGGAATCTTCTTCACACGAAAATTTCAAGAATACAATTATTAATGTAAAAGAAGGCGATACGCAAGTAACTTTGAAAGAATTGGCACCCGTTCGTTTGATAAAAAATAAGTTTTATGACGACCTTCAAGAATTGTATAAAAAAGCCCCAACACCCGAAGAATTGAAAACTTTATTGGGAAGAGCAAGAGCAAAAAAAGGAATGTTTGAAGGAGATTTAGTTGAAGGTGAATTAGAAATCGGTCAAATTGCAGGATTGATTCACGAAATAAAATCGGCAGCAGCAATAATAGATGAAATGGTTTTAGAATTTGAAATGGCAAAGAAAGAAGTTCAAAATCTATAAAATATAATATTAAAGTTAAGAGAATTGAATAAAGATATAAATATGAAAACAATAAAAACGCTACTCTTATTTCTATTTTTGAGTATAGGAATTCAAAAAACATTTAGTCAAACGTATAAATTTGAAGCAACAGGTTTTAGTGTTATGGAAAAAGACACGAAAGGCGCTTGGGGAAGTTGGTCGGAGTTGCAACCCGTTAATATTGTGATTACTTTAGACACCGATAAGAACCGAATTATTGTTTATTCCAAAGAAATTCAGTTGTATGAAATTCAAAATTACGAACAAAAACAAGATAGCGAAACCGACGAAATTTATCCATTTGTTTGCAAAGATATTGATGGAGAACCGTTCACAATTTCAATTATTACAAGGAAAAATCAAGACAATAGAAAACAATTGTATATCAATCAAAGGAATGTAATTGTTGTTTACAACATCGTAAATTTTCCTGATAAAGGGATAAATGACCCTGCTCTAAAAAAATAATTGTAAAGTTTTTCGCTTCACAATTATTTTGTAAATTTTACTAAAAAGCTTTAAAATTTATTTTCAACTTCAGCAGCTTGTAACATTAAGTAATGTAAATCTGTATTTTTTATAAAAGAATTCAAAAGTTCGCTTCCAGGGCCAAACATCGCTAATTCACTATAATCTGAGGAATGATCCATACTAATCCAACCCACAGAATTGTATTTTTTTTGAATTTCAGACAATACTTTAAAAGGTAAATGTTTTGGATTGTACAAGCCGTCTTCCATTTTTATACTTGAATAAAAACTCAAAATTTCTTGAGCTTCTGATTCTTGTAATACTAATTTTGTAGCAAATTCAATTCTTTCAATTATCTGACTTTTAGAGGTTTCTTTTCCAATTCCGTTTAAAATCCAGTCATTTGTTTGTTTGTAATTTTGAATAGAATCGAAATTTTCATTTACTTCCTTTCCATAAATTAATCCAGGATTTGCATTTCCGTGATCGGTAGTAATAATTACCAATGTATTTTTGTCTTTTTCAGCAAAATCTATGGCTACTTTAATCGCTTCATCGTGAGCTATTTGATCATAAATTAATCCCGTAATATCATTTGCGTGAGCAGCCCAATCCACTTTTCCAGCTTCAACTTGCAACACAAAACCATTTGGATGGTCTTTCATTTTGTCAATTGCACGAGCTGTCATTTCAGCTAAAGTTGGGGTAGAAGTAGTTAATTCTTTACTACTTTCCCTGTCTTTAGAATAGGGTAATCCGTCTGTATTAAAAACCCCTAAAATAGGTTTATTGTTATCAACAGAAAACATTTCTGCTCTGTCTTTTACAACATTAAAACCCTTTGATATAAAATCTTGGTATAAATCTTTTTTGTCTTTTCGGTTGTCAGAAGAGAAGTATTTATCGCCACCACCCATCATAATGTCAAATTTTAAATCGAGGTACATTTCTGCAATAGCCTCTTGACTATTTCGGCTTTTTGAAGCGATACAAAAACCTGCTGGCGTAGCGTGAGTAATTGGAACTGTTGTAACACACCCTGCCATTTTACCTGCTTTTTTGAATTTTTGCCAAATTGGTAAATATTCTTCGCCATTTATTCCGACGTTTAAAGAGCCATTTTTCACCCGAAAACCACTTCCCCAAGAAGAACTTGCGGCCGCAGAATCAGTAACAATTGATGATGCTGAAGCCATATCCATTAAGGATCTTTTGACACGATTATCTTTGTATAATTGAATCCAATTACTGCCTTTTCCCGTTTTTCGATTCAAATACAAATCCGCCATATTTAGCGTACCTGAACTCATACCGTCACTAACAATGACAATAATGTTTTTGGCTTTTTTATTTTTATTGGAACTATCAAAATCAAGTTCTTGACCGATACTTTGAAATGGATTTATAATTGTAGCACCTATAGCTGCAAGTGAACCATTTTTAAAAAATTTCCTTCTATCCATTTTGACTTTTAATTTTTTTCAAAGTTAAAAAAAGGAATGATATTAAATGTTAACAGTAGATTATTTAACGCAATTAGATTTGAGTTTAAATTATGTGAATCTAATTATGAATAAAATAAAAATTCCTTTATTCCGTAACTGTAATCTCAAACATTTTATCCCAATTTTTTCCAGTTACAAAAATGGTTTTTGTTTTTGGATTGTACGCTATTCCATTCAATACTTCGGCATCTTTATTTTTTACTAATTTGCGTAAACTTGACATATTCAAAATCCCTTCAACCTTACCATTTTCTGGATTTACAACTGCAATAGCATCTTTTTGCCAAATATTACTGTAAATTTTACCATTGATATATTCCAATTCATTCACACTTTTTATTTTGCTGCTTCCCGAATATACATTTACATAATCAATCATTTTTTGGGTATTTGGATCCATTTTCCAAATTTTCTCTGTTCCATCTGATTGATAAATATATTTTCCATCATTCGTCATTCCCCAACCTTCAATCGGTTTGTCAAATGCAAACGTTTTTTCAACTTTCCAAGTATCCACATTATAGATAAAACCTACCTTTTCTTCCCAAGTCAGTTGATACAATTTATTATTTATAAAAGTAATTCCTTCACCAAAATAAACAGCATCCAACTTCAAAGACTTATAAATTTCACCCGTTTTGTAATCGATTTTCAATAATTTCGAAAAACCACGAAGCCCTGTTCCTTCGTATAAAGTGTCTCTAAAAAACTCTAAACCTTCTGTAAATGAAGTTGCATCGTGCGGATAGGTATTTACAATAGTGAATTTTAATAATTTCGGCGACACATTAGAAACCAATTCTACTCTTGAAGTTATTTCTTGATTTTCGCCTTCAAAATAAACCAATGCTTTCAAATTTTGATACCCTAATTTTTGGTCTTTCAAGTTAAATGAAATTTTTTCTAAATTCTTTTTAGAACCAATATTCTTCTCATTTACATAATAAACAATACTGTCAATTTTCTTGTTTTCTACATTCAATAATTGCAAAGTCACGGCGTCATCATTGCTATATTCGGTTTTAAATTTTGTATCATCAAAACTAAAATATTTTTCTGTAGCCGATTTCGACCCATTGCAACTAATAATAATTGCGCCTAATAAAATGATTGAGAGTAAGTTATAATTTTTCATAATGATTTTTAAATGCCCTGCAAGATACAACACAAAAGTTTATAATTTTCAGTTGCAAAAATACAAATTAATTGTATATTTGCAACGGCAAGTCCTACACGATCTGCTCCTGCGAAATCCCCCAGGATGGGAACATAGCAAGGGTAAGTGGTTGAGCGATGCGATGTAGGTCGCTTGCCTTTTTTAATAAAGTAATCTTCCAATTTGGAGGATTTTTTTTTGAATTAATCCCAATAAAAAACTCGATTCAAACTAATAATAATTAGTTCAAATCGAGCCTTATAAAAAATTATAAATGGATTTAATCCAATATAACTTTACGAACTACTTTATCGGTTTCATTGGTAATTTCCATAAAATAAACTCCTTTAGAAAACTTTGATAAATCAACAGTTATAGTATCAAAATTCAACTCAGAATCTATAACTTTTACCTCTTTTCCATTAATATCAAATACAGTAACTTTAGAAATTGATGTTTGATTGTTTTTAGAAATTGTAAATATACCATTTGATGGATTTGGAGCAATTGCTATTTTATCTAAAGAAGTAAAATCATCCACTCCAAGCGTGAAACTTAATGCAGTAGAACCTCTACTAGTAATAGCATTTGAATGTTGTGCTAAAGTAGAACTTGATCCGTTCGCCCAAATTACATTTAAAGAGTTGTCATTATACAAAAAAGTATAATCCCCAGTTCCGCCAACAAAACCTCTTGTTAAAACTAACGTTCTAGTTGTCCCTGATGTTGTATTTGAAACAGTCCAATTGTTCGTATTGTCTGTGTCAGTTTGTGGCGCTCCTTGTCCAGTTATTTTTGAATCCTTGAATGAAGTATCATAATACAAACAATCTGTTCCGTTTGTCATTGCTCCACTTGCATTGAAACCAATTCCAAACCATTTATTATCTGGCCCTGTTAGTGTAACAGTTACAGTTGAAGTAGTTAAATTTTTATCGATTTTTAAAGTCATTATACCGCCACCAAGATTTACAGGTCCCGCTGATTTTGTTTGGGCTACAGATACCGTAATAACGGTGAATAACGCAATTGCAAAGTAAATTTTTTTCATGAATTCTTTTTTTAAATGTTATTTTTAATTGTCTAATAAAATTATTAATTGTGTATTCTTATTGAATTTTGCATACTCTAAAGCGGTTCTATTTTCAGTATCGGCAAGTTTTTTATTTGCACCTGCTTTAATTAACATTTGAACTATTTCAGTATTATTGTTGAAAGCAGCATAGATTAATGCCGTTTTTCCTTGTGTATCTGTTTGATCCAAATC
>JBILPJ010000006.1:0-36366 GCA_044373975.1 Flavobacterium sp.
TGAACGCCATTGGTGTCAAATTCAGAATCGCCATTGGTAAAATTAATTTTTGAAGTAGTATCAGGAACGTGGCTGATGCAAACTAATATTTTCATTTTTTGTATATTTTTTCAGGGTACTAAATTACGAATTAATTTTCATTTAATATACTATGCGTGCATAATATTTTAATAAAGTTGTCAATACTATATCGATTTCGTAGCCCTGATTGCAACGGCATCCCCCGCCCTTTGCGGGGATATAGTGGAAAGCAGGAAATAGCTCCAAATAATTTAAAATAAATTTATGCAAATAAGTGGTATAAAATTTTTATTTTTGCATCAGAAAATTAAAGAAAAACATATAAATAGATGAGAACTATACAATTTAGAGAAGCCATTTGTGAAGCGATGAGTGAGGAAATGCGTCGTGATGAATCCGTATATTTAATGGGAGAAGAGGTTGCCGAATACAATGGTGCCTACAAAGCTTCTAAAGGAATGTTAGCTGAATTTGGTGCAAAACGGGTTATCGATACGCCAATTGCCGAACTTGGTTTTGCTGGAATTGCTGTTGGTTCTGCAATGAATGGTTGTCGTCCAATTGTGGAATATATGACGTTCAATTTCTCATTAGTAGGAATTGACCAAATAATAAATAACGCTGCAAAAATGCGTCAAATGTCGGCGGGACAATTTCCTATGGCAATGGTTTTTAGAGGACCTACAGCTTCTGCGGGTCAACTTGGAGCTACGCACTCACAGGCTTTTGAAAGTTGGTTTGCCAATACTCCAGGATTAAAAGTGGTAGTTCCATCAACGGTTTATGATGCAAAAGGATTGTTGAAAGCGGCAATTCGTGATAACGATCCTGTGATTTTTATGGAATCGGAACAAATGTATGGCGACAAAGGAGAAGTTCCTGATGGCGATTATATTATTCCGCTTGGAGTTGCAGATATTAAAAGAGAAGGAACTGATGTAACAATTGTTTCTTTTGGAAAAATTATTAAAGAGGCTCATATCGCTGCCGACGAATTAGCAAAAGAAGGAATTTCTTGTGAAATTATCGATTTGAGAACAGTTCGTCCTTTAGATTATGAAACGATTTTAACGTCTGTTAAAAAAACAAATAGGTTGGTAGTTCTTGAAGAAGCGTGGCCTTTTGCAAGTGTTGCTTCAGAAATTACATATATCGTTCAAGAACGTGCTTTTGATTTCTTAGATGCTCCAGTTCAAAGAATTACAACTGCTGATACGCCTGCGCCATATTCTCCAACATTGTTGAAAGAATGGTTGCCAAACGCAGGCGATGTTGTAAAAGCGGTGAAAAAAGTGATGTATAAAAAATAAAAATTAATCATAAATTTTAGAAATATTCTTAATTTAAATTTTAACAGTCTATAAATCTAAAATTACTATATTTGAAACTTCATCAAAATCATTTGATGGAGTTTTTTTTTGACTTATGAAATACAAATTAATTACAAGCATTTTCATTTTATTAACAGGATTTACTTTTGCTCAAACTAAAGTAAGCGGAATCGTTGTGGACAATGACAACCAACCCGTTCCGTACGCAAATGTTGTTTTCAAAGGAACTACCGAAGGAGTTGTAACCAATGAAGACGGGCGTTTTTATATAGAATCGCAACTTACTCATAAAGTTATTGTAGTTTCTTTCGCAGGATTTGAAACCAAAGAAGTTGCATTGCCAAAAGCCGTCAACTATGATTTTAAAATAAAAATTAGTGACGGAGTAAAATTGCAAGAAGTAGTTATTTTCACTGGAAAAACTTCTAAAAAGAACAATCCCGCCTTAGATATTCTTCGTAAAATTTGGGAACGAAAACGCAAAAATGGTTTGCGTCAGTTCAACCAATATCAAATGGATAAGTACGAGAAAGTGGAATTTGATATGAATACCATCGACAGTGCTTTTATGAAAAGCAAGATTTTCAAAGGAATGGAATTTATTTTCAAACAAGTCGATACTTCAAAAGTTACGGGTAAAACCTATTTGCCGATTTTCATTAATGAAGCACTTTCAAATGTGTACGGTGATAATATTAAAGGGAAAGTCAAAGAAATTTTAAAGGCGAATAAAAATTCAGGATTCAATACCAATCAACAAATTATAGCATTTATAAAGGACTTATATAATGAGTATGATATTTATAGTAATTACCTGAGATTTTACGATAAAACGTTTACAAGTCCGCTTTCTAGAACAGGAATTGATGTATATAATTATGTTTTGCGTGACAGTGCTTTCATTAATAAAAAATGGTGTTATAATATTGTTTTTTATCCAAGACGAAAAAACGAATTGACTTTTAAAGGGGATTTTTGGGTAAATGATTCTACGTATGCCATCAAAAATATTAATATGGCAGTTACAAAAAGTGCCAATATTAACTGGGTAAAAGACATTTATATCGAGCAAGAATTTGAAGTTTTAAATGATTCTGTTTTCTTGTTAACAAGAGATTATATGATGACTGATTTCGCTTTGAATAAAAAAGAAAAATCAAAAGGGTTGTATGGAAAAAGAACCACCTTGTACAAAAACCACGAATTTAATGTTAAAAAATCCGATGTTTTTTATAAAGAAGAAGTCAATAATCAGGACGATTCAGTTTATTTGAAACCCGACGAATTTTGGGAGGAAAATCGTTTTGAGAACCTTAATAAAGATGAAAAGGGAGTCTATAAAATGTTAGATACTTTACAAACTAACAGAAAATTTAAGCAATTATATGATTTGGTTTCCATACTAGGAAGCGGTTATATTCAAAAAGGACATTTTGATTACGGCCCCGTTTTTTCAACTGTAGGATTCAATGAAGTCGAAGGTTTTCGATTGCGAACAGGCGGAAGAACCTATTTTGGAGCCAATGATCCTTGGCGAATTCAGGGCTACACCGCCTATGGTTTCAAGGATAATAAATTCAAATATGGAATTTCTGGAAAATGGTTATTAGATAAAAATAATCGTATAATTATTGAAGGAGGTAACAGGAGAGATATTGAACAAATTGGCGCAAGCCTTACCACAACTAACGATGTAATGGGTAGAAGTTTTGCTTCATCGGCTCTTTTCACAACCGGAAGTAACGGAAAATTAACCAATATAAACCTAAGTACAATATCATTAGAAATTGAACCTGCAAAAAATTTGACCTTGCAAACAGGCTTCTCTTTTAGAACTTTAGAATCCGCATCTTCCACTTTTAAATTGGATTATTTCACCACTTTGCCCGATGCGTTAGGCAACGGTGGCATTACAAAAAGCAACCTAAAACAATCTGAAATAAACCTTCAAGTTGATTATACGCCAAAACGAAAATCGATTGGTCACGGTGTCGAGCGTTCTTATGTGGACAGCCCGTTTTCAAGGGTTTTTGTGAATTATAGTCAAGGATTAAAAGGCGTTTTCAACAGTGATTTTGACTATAAAAAACTACAATTATATTACAAACAACCCATCATTATGGGCGGAATTGGTCGCTTAGACGCCATCGTTGAATTAGGAAAAACCTATGGCGAAGTGCCTTTAGGATTGCTAAGTATTGTGCCAGGAAATCAAACGTATTTCATCATTCAAAATACATTCAACCTACTAAATTTCTACGAATTTGAAGCCGATCAATACGCAACAATCCAGTTAGAACACAATTTTGGAGGTCGAATTTTCTCGAGAATTCCATACCTAAGAAAGCTAAATTGGCGCGAAACAATCGGCGTAAAAGGTGTTTACGGAAATATTTCTGATAAAAATCGAGCTTTAAATGCATCTGGATTAATCTACAATGCCCCTGAAAATGGCTATTGGGAATACAATGCCGGAATCGGAAACATCTTCAAAGTCTTTAAAATCGAATTCAGTTGGAGAGGGAGTTACATTTCACCCGACACCAATAATTTCGGAATAAAAGGCTCATTTGGTTTCTATTTTTAGAAGCTATTCCAGCTATTCATTACAAGTCCTCATTCAAAAAGTTGTTTTTCTAAGCCTAAAAAAGGAGCTTCCTTCGGTCGCTCTTTTTCGGCAAGAAAAACTACCTTTTTTCATTCCGGGCTTTCCATTTCTATCTGGGCTAAAAACGTTTTAAGTCCTAATTTATACCTTATGTAATTTTAAAATAGTCCAAAATCAATTGGTATAATGCCGATATAGTATGAAAATAGTACAATTTTTATTGTACTATATTGAATACATAATCGGTATTACGATTCCATAATCAAACCGTTTTAGTTTTCAAAAACTTTATTTCACAATGTTTTTATAGTAAAACAAAAAAAGCGCAATAAATAAATCATATCTCTATTTTATCAATTGAATTAATCCGAAATACACAATCACTTTTTGTGACAAAACTCATTTTTCTTTCTTTAATTTTACAATCTTATCAAACGTCAAAAATAAAATACAATGACAAATCCAAAAACATTCGATGTTTTAATCGAAATTCCAAAAGGAAGCAGAAATAAATACGAATATGATTTCGATTTAAAGAAAATCAGATACGACAGAATGTTGTTTTCTTCGATGATGTATCCATCAGATTACGGATTTATTCCTGAAACTCTCGCATTGGACGGAGATCCATTAGACGTTTTGGTATTGGTGACCGAACCTACTTTTCCAGGTTGCGTAATGGAAGTGAAACCAATTGGCGTTTTCTTTATGGCAGACGACAAAGGATCTGACGATAAAATTCTTTGCGTTCCTGTTTCAGACCCAAATTGGAACAAACTAGAAGATTTATCAGATATGAATCCACATTTACTAAAAGAAATCGAACACTTCTTCCAAGTATATAAAGATTTAGAAAATAAAAAAGTAGATGTTGGCGGTTGGGGAGACGTTCACAAAGCCAATCAAATCATAGAGGAATGCATTGAGAGATTCGAAAAAATCGAGAATAAAACCGACGGACTCTTCAGTATTAAGTAATAAAAATATCAAAAATTCAAAAAAGCACTATTCCAAACGAAATAGTGTTTTTTTATTTGTTAAGGTTTTGTTACATTTGCAACCAATTATTTAGTAACCAATAAGTAGAATATGGAATCATTGATGATTTATGTGCCAATTGTAATGGCATTAATAGGATTGGCTTTTATGGCAATCAAAAGAAGTTGGGTTTTAAAACAAGATGCCGGAGATGGTAAAATGAAAGAAATTTCAGATTATATCTACGAAGGAGCCTTAGCTTTTCTTAAAGCAGAATACAGATTATTAGCAATATTTGTTGTAATAGCAAGTATTGTTTTGGCTGGAATTTCATTCGTGGTTCCAACTACACATATATTAATAGTAGTAGCATTTATTTTCGGAGCTTTCTTTTCAGCATTAGCTGGGAACATGGGAATGAAAATCGCAACTAAAACAAACGTAAGAACAACTCAAGCGGCTCGTACAAGTTTGCCACAAGCATTAAAAGTTTCTTTTGGTGGTGGAACTGTAATGGGATTAGGAGTTGCTGGTTTAGCAGTACTTGGTTTAACAGGTTTCTTTATTTTCTTTTTCCATTATTTTATGGGTGGAAATTGGGCAAATGGTGGAACCGATAAAATGACAATAGTTTTGGAAACATTAGCTGGTTTCTCTCTTGGAGCGGAATCTATCGCTTTGTTTGCTCGTGTTGGTGGTGGTATTTACACTAAAGCTGCCGATGTTGGAGCTGATTTAGTAGGTAAAGTTGAAGCTGGTATTCCAGAAGATGATCCAAGAAATCCTGCTACAATTGCAGATAATGTTGGAGACAACGTAGGTGATGTTGCCGGAATGGGTGCCGATTTATTTGGTTCTTACGTTGCAACTGTTTTGGCTGCAATGGTTCTTGGAAACTATGTGATTAAAGATATGGGTGGAAACATTCAAGACGCTTTTGGTGGAATTGGACCAATTTTATTGCCAATGGCAATTGCTGGTTTCGGAATTTTATTCTCTATCATCGGAACTATGGTTGTAAAAATATCGGATGACAACGCTAAAGAAGCTCAAGTTCAAAAAGCATTAAACATTGGAAACTGGATTTCTATTGCATTAACAGCAATTGCTTGTTATATGTTAGTAAAATTTATGTTGCCTGAAACAATGAAAATGAGTTTCTTCGGAGAAGGAATTAAAGACATTTCTTCAATTAGAGTGTTCTATGCAACCATCGTAGGATTAGTTGTTGGAGCTACTATCTCATCTGTAACAGAATATTACACAGGATTAGGTACAAAACCGGTTATGGCAATTGTACAAAAATCATCAACTGGAGCAGGAACAAATGTAATTGCAGGTTTGGCAACAGGAATGATTTCTACATTTCCAACCGTTCTTTTATTTGCAGCAGCAATTTGGTCTTCGTATGCATTAGCTGGATTTTATGGTGTGGCTTTAGCAGCTTCGGCAATGATGGCTACAACAGCAATGCAATTGGCAATCGATGCTTTCGGACCAATTTCTGATAACGCTGGTGGAATTGCTGAAATGAGTGAATTACCTAAAGAAGTTCGTACAAGAACAGATATTTTAGATTCAGTTGGAAATACAACCGCTGCAACAGGAAAAGGTTTTGCTATTGCTTCGGCGGCATTAACTTCATTGGCTTTGTTTGCTGCGTATGTAACATTTACAGGAATCGACGGAATCAATATTTTTAAAGCACCCGTTTTGGCAATGTTATTCGTAGGTGGAATGATACCCGTAGTTTTCTCTGCATTAGCAATGAACTCTGTTGGAAAAGCTGCAATGGATATGGTTTATGAAGTGCGTCGTCAGTTTAGAGAAATTCCAGGAATTATGGAAGGTACAGGGAAACCTGAATATGCTAAATGTGTTGATATTTCTACAAAAGCCGCTTTACGCGAAATGATGTTACCTGGAGTTTTGACTATTGGTTTTCCAATTGCAATCGTACTTTTAGGTAAATTAGTTTACGGAGACAACAACCAATTAATTGCCGAAATGTTAGGTGGATATATGGCTGGAGTTACCGTTTCTGGTGTACTTTGGGCTGTTTTCCAAAACAATGCTGGTGGTGCTTGGGACAACGCTAAAAAATCTTTTGAAGCTGGAGTTTTGATTAATGGTGAAATGACCTACAAAGGTTCTGATGCGCACAAAGCAGCTGTAACTGGAGATACAGTTGGAGACCCTTTCAAAGATACTTCAGGACCTTCAATGAATATTTTAATTAAATTGACTTGTTTAATAGGATTGGTAATTGCGCCAATTTTAGGAAATGGAACGCACGATGCAGCTCCAAAAGTTATGATAATGAAAATGGAATGTGCAGAAGGAGCGATGATGGGCAAATGCGATAGGAACAAATGTGCTGAAATGACTAAAGAAGAATGTGCTTCTATGTGCGACAGTTTAAAATGTACTCCTGAGCAAAAAGAAATGTGTTTGGCACATTACGATGCTGACGGAAAATTCATTGCTTCTGATGAAAAAATGGAATGTTGTGCTAATAAAGACGCAGCCAAAATGGTAAAAGTTGAAGTAACGAATGTAAATGGAAAAGCAAAAGCTACCGTTATAACTTCCGAAAAAGGAGATACGAATGTTCAAGTTTTTGAAGGTTCATTAGAAGAAGTTAAAGCAAAAGTAGAGGCTTTGAAATAGAGTTTAAATATCCTTTGTCAAAGTTTTAATTTTGACAAAGGTTGATATAAAAAATGTCCCGATAGTATCGGGACATTTTTGTTTATTTATAAGAAGAAAATACAGATTTTTATTTAGTGTAGGTTTCTTTATATCGACAGGATCTAAAATAATCCGTTCAGTTCAGCGTCTATTTTATTGATAATCATTCCCAAATCCTCTGGATTGTTAACGAAATCAATATTGTCAACGTCGATAATTAATAGTTTTCCTTTTGAATAGGAAGTAACCCAAGCTTCGTATCTTTCGTTCAAACGATTCAAATAATCAATAGAAATTGTGTTTTCATATTCACGTCCTCGTTTGTGAATTTGAGAAACCAAATTTGGTATAGAACTTCTCAAATAAATAAGCATATCTGGTGGCGAAACTAGTCCTTCCATTAAATCAAAAAGCGAACTGTAGTTTTGAAAATCACGATTGGTCATCAAACCCATAGCGTGAAGATTGGGTGCAAAAATATGAGCGTCTTCATAAATCGTTCGGTCTTGAATGATTTTTTTACCGCTTTCACGAATTTGTAAAACCTGTCTAAAACGACTGTTTAGGAAATAGATTTGTAAATTAAATGACCAACGTTCCATTTGATGGTAAAAATCATCTAAATATGGATTGTCAACTACATCTTCAAAATGAGGTTCCCACTTGAAATGCTTTGCTAATAAGCGCGTTAATGATGTTTTTCCTGCCCCGATATTTCCTGCTATAGCTATGTGCATTATGGTATTATTATTTTATAATTCTTAATTTGTCGATTTGTAAAAATAGATAAAATTTCGTCTTTGTATGTGAAAAATTCAAAGGTTTTATCAACATTTTGTATTTCTTCTGTTCTATTTAATTTAAAGTCTTGAAAATACAAGTGCTCGCCTTTTGAAAAAAGTATCAATTGGGAATCTAGTATTTGGATTTTATCAAAATCAGAAACTTTTCTGAGTAGCGTAATTTTTCCATAAATATCACAAGAAAACCAATTTAGTTGATTGTCAATCCATTGAAAAGTATTGAAATCAGATTTGTAATATTTGAAGTTTCCTTGAAATGAAGTGGCTATGGATTTAAATTCGCCATTTAAATAATTATATAATCCGAGTTTTTGTGATAAAGTGTCAAAAACCCAAAGTCTATTTTGAGATGCAATTCCAATAGCAGCAGCAATTATGGAACTATTTTCAGTAGAAAAATTGATTTTTTGAATCTCATTCAATTGGTTGTCTAATAAAATCACCGAATTAAAATCTTCATAAAAAAGAACGATTTTCAATGGATTTTGCAAATCAATTTTGGAAATTTTTCCCAAAGAAAGGTTTTTGTATTGCCATAATTGCCCATTATTTTTCTTGAAAAAAACATTGTTTTCTATATAATATAAATTGGATAAAACATCAATTCCTACAAAAGTGCTTCCTGAAATAGATTGACTTAAAACCAACGAAGCGTTTTTCATTTGCCCTTGAGCGGAACAAATATAAAAGACTAAAAGGCAAAATAGTTTAAGTTGTTTTTTCATAAAAAGCTAAATTACGATTAAACTTTTTAGAAGCAATACTTTCTGAATTATATTTTTAACAAAATATTTGTAACAATAATTCGTCTAATTCGTCATATTTGCAATCGCATAATTACTATTTTTTATTGAAAATTAGTAAACAGTTTTAATAATCAAGATTAACAAACCAATTTATGTTAAGAAAAATAATTTTATCAGTAGCGTTTAGCACAGTTTCTTTTTTACAAATGCAAGCGCAAGAATTTCAAGGAATGGCTGTTTACGAATCGAAAACAAGCACTTCCGATTTTAAAACAAGAATGGAAGGAAACAAGGATATGACGCCCGATATGCAGAAAATGATTGAAGAGCGAATGAAAAAAATGTTTGAAAAAACCTTTATTCTGAATTTCAATAAATCGGCTTCCATTTATAAAGAAGAAGAAAAATTAGACGCACCAGGTCAAGGTGGTGGCGGAATGAAAATGATGAGTTCGATGATGGGTGGTGGCGGAACAAATTATAAAAATGTGAAGCAAAAAACATATTCAGTTGACAAAGAGTTTATGGGAAAAGAATTTTTAATTAAAGATTCCTTGCCAAATTATGCTTGGAAAATGGAAAGTGAAACCAAATTAATTGGTGGATACAATTGTTTCAAAGCTACTGCTGTGCGTCCTGTAAGTCAATCTGATTTTAGAAATTTTAGATCTAAAAAAGAGGAACCGAAAAAAGAAGATGCAAAAGCAGAAGCTGTTAAAACTGAAGGCGAAGCTAAGAAAACCAACTTTATGGATGATTTTGAATTGCCAAAAGAAATCACAATTACGGCTTGGTATTCACCTGAAATTCCAATTAATCAAGGACCAGAAAACTATTGGGGATTGCCGGGTTTAATATTAGAAGTGAACGATGGAAAAACCATTATTTTATGTTCTAAAATTGTTTTGAATTCTAAAGAAAAAGCGGAAATTAAAGAACCAACCAATGGTAAAGTAATTTCCCAAAAAGAATATGATGAAACTGTTGTTAAAAAAATGGAAGAATTCAGACAAATGAATCAAGGCAAAGGTGGAAATGGCGGAATGAGAATGGGAATGGGGCGTTAGTAATTTTTATTACTTATTATTTCTAAATTAAATCTTGCAAAATAACACTCAATGAAAAAATTCCTACTATTATTATTCGTTACTTCAATTTCATTTTCTCAAAACATAAAATTTGAGGGTTTTATTCAAGATGTAGGAAAATCACCTTTGGAAATGGCGAATGTAATGGCGGTAAACCAAGTTACAAAAGCAATGGATTCCTATGCGATTACGAATGATAAAGGAAAATATTTACTGAATTTGAAACCCAATTCTAATTATATTATTAAGGTTAGTTACTTAGGAATGCAATCCAAAGAGATTTCTCTGGCAACCGTAGCGACAAATATTGTTCAGAATATTACTTTAGAATCTGGCGGAATTGAGCTTGAAGGTGTTGAAATTGTTCGAGAAATGCCAGTTTCTATTAAAGGCGATACCATAGTTTACAATGCCGATTCCTTTAAAACTGGAACGGAACGAAAATTGGAAGATGTCTTAAAAAAATTACCCGGCGTAGAGGTTAATGCCGATGGAGAAATTGAAGTTGAAGGCAAAAAAGTTACAAAGTTAATGGTTGAAGGCAAGGACTTTTTTGACGGTGATACAAAATTAGGCGTCAAAAACATTCCAGCAGATGCCATTGATAAAATCCAAGTTCTACGAAATTTCAACGATGTTTCTGCTTTGAAAGGTTTGGAAAATGGCGATGAAAATATTGCAATGAACATCAAACTCAAAAAAGGAAAAAAGAATTTCTGGTTTGGAGATATGAATGCAGGAATTGGAACCGAGAACAAAAATACCCGTTATGTCGCCAATCCAAAGCTGTTTTATTACAATCCAAAATACAGTTTGAACTTGATTGCCAATTATAATAATATTGGGGAATTGCCATTTACCGTTCAGGATTATTTCAAATTTACGGGCGGTTTTAGAAGTATGATGAAAAAAGGCGGAACAAATTTCAATGTTTCTTCCAATGATTTAGGAATTTCAATGCTTAGAAATAATCGTGCGAAAGAAATTGAAACCCAATTTGGAGCAACCAATTTTTCATATAACGTAACCAAAACTTGGAGTTTAAGCGGATTTGCAATTATTTCAAAAACAATCACAGACTTGGAAACGGTTTCTCAAAACAATCGAATTGATGAGGTTAGAAATTCAAGTGGAGCGATTGTTAATACTTTAAATACGAATCAAAACACACAAGAAGCGACACATCAAAAAAGTAATTTGGGACTTTTCAAAATAAGTTCAAGCTACAAACCAAACACTAAATTGCAATTTGATTATGATGTTTTATTGAAAAATTCAAAGCAAGATGAAGACAACAATTTGCTTTCAGAATTAATTACAACGGACTCAAATGGAACGCCACCGATTAATAACATTCAAGACATCTCGACTTTCAAAGAGCAAAATCCACTTTCATTGTCACAAAATTTGAGTTTGTATTATACCAAAAGTGACAAAAGTGTATTTGATATCGAAATTCAACATTTGTATCAAGACGAAGATCCGTTTTATAATGCAAATTTAGGTCAGAATCCGTTTCCAATTTTAGGATTGCAAAATCAAAACAGATATAATGTCAACCAAAATCGTTTTGTAAAAACCAATAAATTAGATACAAAAATTGATTATTATTATATGCTAACGCCAAAAAGCAACATCAATTTTACTTTTGGAAACACCTATTCCATTCAAAATTTCAATTCTCATATTTTCCAAATCTTGGATAATGGAACAAATAATGAATTGAATGATGCCGATAAAAACAACGACGTAAGTTATAATTTCAATGATGCATTTTTAGGATTGCATTACAAATTCATTACTGGTAAATTCACGTTTAATCCAGGGTTTTCATTTCACAATTACAACACATCCAACGACCAATTAAACACAAGATTTAGTGATAATTTCTACCGTGTTTTGCCAGATGTTTATGCATTATATCAAATGAAAAAAGCAGAAACATTGACCTATAATTACTCTATTACAAACGATTTTACAGATATTACAAAATTAACTGCTGGCTATACTTTCACAAATTACAACTCTTTATTTAAAGGAAATAGAACCTTAGAAAACGCCTTGTCAGAAAGCCATTCGCTTCGTTATTTTAAATATAATATGTTCAATTTTGAAAATATTTTTGCCAATATCAATTATTCCAAACGCATAAATGCTGTTAAAAGTAGTGCCGATTTTACTGGAATAAATCAAGTTTCAACGGCCATAAATTCTAATTTTGCAGACGAATCTTTTTCTGGAAATGCAAATTATGGAAGGTCATTTGCCAGAAATTATAAAGCGTCATTGAATTTAGGATTGAACTGGTCAAAATTCAACAATATTCAAAACAATATCTTTAGAACTACAGAATCGCTAACGCAGAATTACACTGCAAAATTAGCCACAAATTACAAAAATTTACCCAACCTTGAAATTGGATATTCCATCACAACCAATGATTATGATGGCGCTAAATTTTTAACAGAAAGACCTTCTGCAAAAATTGACTATTTCTTTCTTGAGAGCTTTTCATTTGTATCAGAATACGAATATTATCATTATTCAAACAACAGCAAAACAGTCAATAACGAGTATGATTTCTTGAGTGCAAGTTTAATTTATCAAAAAACAAAAGACAGCAAATTAGAATATAAAATCAGCGCTACAAATATATTGAATACACAAACCCTAAACGACGACAGTTTCACACAGTTTGCCACAAGAACTTCCCAATATACCGTCCAACCTAGATATATTATTTTGAGTTTAAAATATAATTTATAAAACTTTCATAGATAAATCCTAGCTTTTTATCCTAAAAAAAAGGATTTATCTATAAAAATTAAGTACTTTACATATCCTGCTATTTTATTGGTTATCGAATAATTTAAACCGCCCCTCTCTTTCTAAAATTATAATTTAAAATCAATTATATGAAACTTCAAAGAGAATTAAAAAATGCAATTTTCATTTTTTTAGGAATCGGAATCTATTTCCTTGCAATGGATTCATTAGGATTAGCAGATGCATATTACCTCAGATTATTAAATATTTTCATCGTATTGTATTTCGTAAATCAAACAATAAAATGCAACATCAAAGACGGTAAAATCGACTATTTACAAAATATCTTTGCAGCTACTTTCACATCCATACTCGGAGTTTTTTTAAGCATAATCGGACTTTATATTTTCATTAATTACAAAGGCGGTGAAGCATACATTCATACACTTTCCGATATTTTCTTAACTGGAAGCAAACCCTCAGTCACTCAATATTGTCTCGGATTACTCTTCGAAGGCATCGCATCGTCAATGATTGCAACATTCATCTTAATGCAATATTGGAAAAGATATACTCACATAGATTAGAATAATTTTTTTGCACACATAATTAATTATTTCCTTGCAAAACCAAAATTTTATCCATTACTTTGCACCGTTCTTAAACGTACTGACTGTTATCACGAAAGCCCGAGGGATTAGACCCGTTGAAAGCTTAGCAACCCTTTACCCGTAAAGAAGGTGCTACATTCTATTCCGATTTATCGGAAACAGATAACCCGAGATTCTCTCTCACTTTCCACATAACATTTTTATTTTTTTGAAGCGAATTTTCAGGCTTTCTAATACATCATATTCCCGTTTTCCGTTGCAATCTGCTCAAAAAAGAGCAGGATTTCCACTACAACCGGGGCTATAATTTTATTTTTTTGCCTCTCTATTAATAACAGTCAAAAAAAGAAATGGCAAATATATTACAAGAAATCAATAAACGAATTCTCATTCTCGACGGAGCAATGGGAACAATGTTGCAACGCTATAATTTCTCGGAAGAAGATTTCCGTGGCGAACGATTCAAAGATTTTCCACATTCTCTAAAAGGGAACAACGATTTATTATCGCTTACACAACCAAAAGCCATACGAGATATTCACGCACAATATTTTGAAGCAGGCGCCGATATTGTAGAAACCAACACCTTCTCAGGAACAACAATCGGAATGGCAGATTATCATCTCGAAGATATTGTTTACGAACTCAACTTTGAATCCGCCAAAATAGCACGCGAAGTCGCCGATGAATTCACAGCAAAAAATCCAGACAAACCCCGTTTTGTAGCAGGATCAATCGGACCAACAAACAGAACCGCAAGTATGTCGCCCGATGTAAACGACCCAGGTTTCAGAGCCGTAACATTCGACGATTTACGAATTGCCTACAAACAACAAGTCGAAGCCCTAATTGACGGTGGCGTAGATTTACTTTTAGTAGAAACCATTTTCGATACACTAAATGCCAAAGCCGCACTTTTCGCCATCGAAGAAGTAAAAGACGAACGCAAAATCGACATTCCAATTATGGTTTCAGGAACCATTACCGATGCTTCCGGAAGAACACTTTCAGGACAAACCGTGGAAGCATTTTTAATCTCAATTTCACATATTCCGTTGTTGAGCGTAGGTTTCAATTGTGCTTTAGGCGCACACCAACTGAAACCGTATTTGAAACAATTGGCACACAATACGTCTTTCAACATTTCGGCACATCCAAATGCAGGATTGCCAAACGCTTTCGGGCAATACGACGAAACGCCCAAAGAAATGCAAGCACAAATCAAAGAATATTTAGACGAAAATTTAATCAACATCATCGGAGGATGTTGCGGTACAAACCCCGACCACATTCGATTAATTGCTGAAGTGGCAAAGGATTATAAACCGAGAAAAGTTGTCGGTTGATAGTTGATGGTTGTTGGGAAATCCATCCAATAAAATTAATTTATCAATTTACAAAAATCAACAATAAATATGGAATACAATAAACTTGAAGTTAGGATTGAAGCAAGAAAATTGACAAATTTAATTTACGATTTATCTAAAGTTTTTCCAAAAGATGAAATTTATGGATTGACAAATCAAATGAGAAGATGTTCGGTATCAATTCCTTCAAATATTGCTGAAGGTTGCGGAAGACAAACTTCAAAAGATACAATTAATTTTTTGCACATATCAAGAGGTTCATTATATGAATTAGAAACACAATGTTATGTAGCTCTTGACCAAAAATATATTGACGAGAATAATTTTAATATTGTTTTTAACCAGATGCAATCTTGTAAAAAACTATTAAATGGATTTATAAATTATTATAAAAAGTTGTTATGATTATAGATACGGCCAACAACCAACAACCAACAACCAACAACTTCTTAAAGTTATCAGGACTTGAACCGTTAATCATTACGCCAGAAACCAACTTTGTAAACATTGGTGAAAGAACGAATGTAACAGGTTCCCGAAAATTTTTGCGTCTTATAAAAGAGGAAAAATACGCCGAAGCGCTTGCTGTGGCTCGTGACCAAGTAGAAGGTGGCGCACAAATCATCGATATCAATATGGATGAAGGAATGCTCGATGGCGTTTATGCAATGACCACTTTCCTAAATTTAATTGCTTCCGAACCAGACATTTCTCGTGTTCCATTGATGATTGACAGTTCAAAATGGGAAATTATCGAAGCCGGTTTGAAAGTGGCGCAAGGCAAAAGTGTGGTGAATTCTATTTCCCTAAAAGAAGGGGAAGAACAATTTATACATCACGCCAAATTAGTGAAACGATACGGAGCAGCTGTAATCATTATGGCATTTGATGAAAAAGGACAAGCCGATAATTACGAACGACGAATCGAAATTTGCAAACGCTCGTACGATATTTTAGTTGACGTAGTTGGTTTTCCAGCTCAAGACATCATATTTGACCCCAATATTTTCCCTGTTGCCACAGGAATGGACGAACATAAATTGAACGCTTTAGATTTCTTTCGAGCCACAAAATGGATTAAAGAAAATCTTCCACACGCCCACGTAAGCGGTGGCGTGAGTAACGTTTCGTTCTCTTTTAGAGGGAATGATACGGTGCGTGAAGCAATGCATTCCGCATTTTTGTATCACGCAATCAAAAACGGAATGACAATGGGAATTGTAAATCCCGAGATGTTATCTATATATGACGAAATCCCAAAAGATTTATTAGAACACGTTGAAGATGTTTTATTAAACAGACGAGACGATGCAACCGAACGATTATTAGACTTCGCTGAAAATGTAAAAGGGGATTTTAAAGTAAATGAAAAGGCCATCCAAGAATGGCGATCTGGAACTATCCAAGAACGATTAACACATTCTTTGGTAAGAGGAATTGATGAATTTATAGAATTGGATATAGAAGAAGCAAGACTTGCAGCTTCAAAACCAATCGAAGTTATCGAAATTAATTTGATGACAGGAATGAATGTTGTTGGTGATTTATTCGGAAGCGGAAAAATGTTTTTGCCACAAGTAGTGAAATCGGCACGAGTTATGAAAAAAGCCGTGGCTTATTTATTACCATTTATTGAAGCAAGCAAACAGGTTGGAGACAAACAAGGGGCAGGTAAAATTTTGATGGCAACAGTAAAAGGTGATGTTCACGACATTGGAAAAAATATTGTTTCCGTGGTTTTAGCTTGTAATAACTATGAAATCGTTGATTTAGGAGTAATGGTTGCACCCGAGAAAATAATTGCAGCAGCCATTGAACACAATGTTGATGTTATTGGTTTAAGTGGATTAATCACGCCTTCATTAGATGAAATGGTTTATTTGGCTAAAGAATTAGAAAGGTTAAATATTAAAATTCCAATAATGATTGGTGGCGCAACCACTTCTCGGGCACATACTGCCGTGAAAATTGCGCCTCAATACAATAGCACTGTAGTTCACGTGAATGATGCCTCGAGAGCGGTAACAGTAGCGGGAAATTTATTGAATTCCGAAACAAAATTAAAATACACGACTGATATCCGATTAGAATATGATGAATTACGTGAAGGATATTTGAACCGAAGTCGCGACAAAAATTTCTTGACAATTGAACAGGCTCGTGCCAATAAATTAAAATTAGATTGGGAAAATTTCAAGCCAGTAAAACCAAATTTTATTGGTTCAAAAACGATAGAAGTTGATTTGGATGTTTTAGTTCCTTATATCGATTGGACACCATTTTTTAGAACTTGGGAATTGTTTGGAAAATATCCTGCGATTTTAACGGATGAAGTGGTTGGCGAACAAGCTACTTCAGTTTTTGCTGATGCTCAAGAAATGTTGATAGTAATCCTCAAAGAAAAGAAATTAACCGCTAAAGGAATTTACGGCATTTTCCCAGCGAATACTACAAATGACGACGATATTCAGATTCTACCAACAACCAACAACCAACAACCGATAACTTTTCTAACTTTGCGTCAGCAATCTCAAAAAACCGCAGGCGCACCAAATATCGCTTTAGCCGATTTTATTGCACCTAAAGACACAGGAAAAACTGATTATATGGGTGCATTTTGCGTAACCACTGGTTTTGGTGTTGATGAATGGGCAGCTGAATTCGAGAAGAATTTAGACGACTATAATTCGATTATGGTAAAAGCTTTGGCTGACCGTTTTGCGGAAGCATTCGCCGAATATTTACACGAAAAAGTTCGTAAAGAAATTTGGGGTTATGCAACTGATGAGGTATTAACTACCGAAGAATTAATTGGCGAAAGCTACAAAGGAATTCGTCCAGCGCCGGGTTATCCAGCGTGTCCAGACCATTTAGAAAAGCCAACGATTTGGAAATTATTAAATGTAGAACAAGAAATCGGAGTAAAATTAACCGAAAGTATGGCAATGTGGCCCGCTTCATCAGTGTCAGGATATTATTTTGGAAACCCAGAAAGTAAGTATTTTGGACTCGGAAAAATCAAAGAAGATCAAGTAATTGATTACGCAAAACGTAGAAGCGTTCCAACGGAAGTTGCCAGTAAATGGTTGAATCCAAATATAGCAGATTAAAAAATGTTTAAAGTTTAAAGTTTAAAGTTGCTCGAGAGAACCTTAAACTTTAAACCTTAAACTTTAAACAAAAAAATAATATGAAAGTAACACAACATATAGAAGACGCAAAAGGAACTACATTATTCTCTTTTGAAATTATCCCGCCACAAAAAGGGAAAAGCATACAAGAATTATACGATAATATTGACCCATTAATGGAGTTCAATCCACCTTTTATTGATGTAACAACTTCTCGTGAAGAATTTGTTTATATCGATAAGGGAAATGGATTATTGGATAAAAAACTCACAAGAATGCGTCCCGGAACATTAGGTATTTGTGCGTCCATAAAACATAAATACAATGTAGATACCATTCCACACGTGCTTTGCGGTGGTTTTACTAAAGAAGAAACGGAGTATTTATTGGTAGATTGTCATTATTTAGGAATTGATAATGTGATGGCTTTGCGTGGCGATGCTATGAAAGATGAAAAATATTTTATCCCAAAAAACGGCGGAAATGATTACGCAATTGATTTGGTCAAACAAATAAAACTCTTAAATGACGGTAAATATTTACATGACTTATTAGACGTTGACAACAAATCAGATTTTTGTATTGGAGTTGCTGGTTATCCTGAAAAACATTTGGAATCGCCTTCGTTGCAATCTGATTTGAGAAGACTTAAGGAAAAAGTAGATGCTGGAGCAGATTATGTAGTTACTCAGATGTTTTTCGATAATTCAAAATACTTCGAGTTTGTTGATAAAGCCAGAGCAATGGGGATTACAATACCCATTATTCCAGGGATTAAACCAATTGCAGTAAAGAAGCACATGCAACTTTTGCCACAAGTTTTCCGAGTAGATTTACCTGAAGATTTGATTAGTGCCATCGAAAAATGCAAATCATCTGCCGAAGTAAAAATTGTTGGTATTGAATGGGCAATTCAGCAATCTTTGGAATTAAAACAAGCGGGAGTTCCTGTTTTGCATTATTATTCTATGGGTAAATCTGAAAATATTAGGCAAATTGCAAAGGCAATATTCTAAAAAAAATGAATATATTTGCGTCCCAATATTTACCTAATGAGAGCTGTTATTATAGGAATTTCACTGTTGCTATTTGGTTTTAGTTCTGCGCAAGAAATCAAAGAATCCAATTCTTTTGAAGCAGATTTTTTTACTGGAAACATCTTTAAACACTCACCAGATTTATCTCATTTGGTGACTGGTCATCCTGAAGGAGTTCTTCTAAGTTTTTCTAAAAAAACACATGGAAATAAAGAATGGGAATCTGCTTATAACTTCCCAGATTATGGCGTTTATTTTTTATATCAAGATTTCAAAAATCAATTTTTAGGACATAATTATGCCATTGGTTTGCATTATAATTTCTATTTTTTAAATAGAAATTTGGTCTTGAAAGTAGCAGAAGGTATCGCATTGGCGTCAAATCCACATAACAATGTAACCAATAGTAAAAACGGAGCTTTTGGTTCAAAATTTCTTGGCAATGTTAATTTTGGGTTGAATTATAAAAAAGACAATATCATAGATAAATTAGGATTGCAAGCGGGTTTCCTTTTTACTCATTTCTCAAATGCTCGAATGAAATCCCCGAATAGTGGAATTAATACGTTCAATATAAATCTGGGTTTAAATTATAATTTTGATAAAATTAATAATAAACCTATTGATACAACTTCATTTAATAGAAAATTCAAACAGCCAATTAAATACACTTTTGTGCTTCGAACAGGAATTAACGAAAGCTCAATTGTTGGAAGCGGAACACATCCTTTTTATCATATTGGATTTTTTGCCGATAAAAGATTAAATCGTAAAAGTGCCATTCAATTTGGAACCGAATTATTTTTGACGAAATCTAATATAGATTTTATTAAATATCAATCCGTAGCATATCCAAATTTAAATATAGATCCAAATACGGATTAC
Organism: Flavobacterium sp.; assembly: GCA_044373975.1. GTDB lineage: Bacteria > Bacteroidota > Bacteroidia > Flavobacteriales > Flavobacteriaceae > Flavobacterium. The sequence goes on from JBILPJ010000006.1 coordinate 20,064, forward strand.
AAGCGAGTTGGTGTTTTTGTTGGGCATGAATTGTTTATAAATCGAATTTCCTTAGAGGTGCAACTTGGATATTATGTTTACCAACCATTTAAAATAGATATTGCGATTTATGATAGGTTGGGAATGAAATATTATATTACCAATAAAATATTTACAGGAGTTTCCATCAAAACACATGGGTTTTTAGCCGAAGCTATGGAGTTTGCGGTTGGAGTTAGATTATAAAATTTGAATATGAAAAAAATAATTTTATTAGTTGGTTTGATTTTTATAAGCTTTAGCTGTTCAAAACCAAGTGAATGCATAGAAGCAACAGGTTCAATTATAACTAAAGATTTTCCAGTTGCAGATTTTGATAGAATCATTGTGTATCAAGGAATAAGTTTGGTGATAACAGAAGGCCCAGTTAATAAAGTTGAGGTTCAAACAGGTGAAAATTTAATGTCAAATATTCAAGCAACCGTTGCTGATGGGCTACTTACATTAAAAGACAATACAACTTGCAATTGGGTTCGTGATTATGGGAATACGGTAGTTTTTATTACCGCACCAAATATTACAGAATTGCACTCTAAAACTGAAAGAACTATCGCCTCAAACGGGGTTTTAACCTACCCAATTTTGAGATTGATTGCTATGGATTTATCTGATGGTGCAGGAACGGGAGATTTTAATATTCAAGTCAATAATTCTCAAACAGTTATTGAAAATAATAATGTTTCGAGGTATTATATATCAGGACAAACTGATAATCTTTCAGTTAATTTTTATGATGGAAACGGACGATTTAGTGGCGATAATTTAAGTGCTAAGAGTATTTATGTATATCACAGAGGGTCAAACGATATGATTGTAAGACCTACAGAAGTTATTACGGGAAAAATGGTAAGTACAGGAAATGTAATCCTAAAAAATAATCCGCCAATAGTTGATGTACAGCAATTATACCACGGACGAGTAATTTATAATTAGAATTATTCTTTGGTAATTTCTCTGAAAATTGTTTCTAAATTTTTATTTTTTTGATTCAATTGCAACGTTTTTAATCCGTTTTCATGTGCAAAATCAAAAACCGTTGGTCGCATGTCTTTATCAGATAGAAAAGTCAATTCCCATAACATGTCATGCGTGTTTTTATAGGATTTCAAATGGGGCATTTTTGCAATTGCTTCTTCTTCAATTTTAAAATCAAATTCTACTTCAATAATTTGTTCTTTATCAGCAGAAATCAATTTGTCTAATTTTTTATCGGTGACAATTTTACCATTATTGATGATAATTACTCGGTCACAAATGGCCTCAACCTCTTGCATAATATGTGTAGAAAGAAAAACAGTTTTGTCTTTCCCGACATTTTTAATCACATTTCTAATTTCAACCAATTGATTTGGATCCAATCCTGTGGTAGGTTCGTCCAAAATTAAAACGTCTGGATTGTGCAATAATGCATTCGCCAAACCCACACGCTGACGATATCCTTTTGATAATTGGCCTATTTTTTTATGACTTTCTGATGACAAACCTGTCAATTCAATAACATCGTTAATTCTTGATTTCGCAACCTTATATACATCGGCATTAAAAGCCAAATATTCCCGAACATACAAATCCAAATACAACGGATTGTGCTCGGGCAAATAACCAACTGACAACTGAACCGCTTTTTGATTTGAATTTACATCAAAACCATTCACAGTTGCTGAACCTTCATCGGCATTGATGTACGTTGTTAATATTTTCATTAAAGTTGATTTTCCAGCTCCATTTGGGCCTAAAAAACCCACGATTTCTCCTTTTTTTACAGAGAAAGAAACAGCATCCAAAGCTTTTTGAGTGCCATAACTTTTAGAAATATTTACAACTTCAATTGACATGATATTTGATTTTGAACAAAAGTAAGCAGAAAAAATCTGTTTTACCACAATGTAGATTACAAAAAGAGTTGCGTTTTTTATTAGGTTCTAAAATTATTTGTAAACGAACAAAATTCCTTGATTTTATATTGTTTAAAATTATTGGTTAAAGTTGAATAAATCGCATATTCAGCTTCTTTATTATTATAATTTGATAAAATTTTATAGTTCAAATTAAGAAATCCCTTTTAATTTAAAAAATCTAATTTATTATTGTGATTTAATAAATTTATATTTAAATTTGCTTTTCAATCACAAATAAAAATGAACATTAATTTCAATTTTACACCTTCTTGTTATTTCTTCTTTAGTAGAAGTAAGGATTGTGCTGTGATTGTTTGAAACAAATAAAAAAAACAAATAAAGCTATACAATCCTGATGAAAATCAGGATTTTTTTTTTGACTATATATGATACAAAAAGTTGCCATACAAGGAATAAAAGGTTCGTTTCACCATCAAGTGGCATTGGAATATTACCATCAAGATATTGAAGTTGATGAGTGTATGTCATTTGAAGAATTGGTTGATAGTCTGTTATCAGGGAAATCAAATCAAGCGGTTATGGCTATTGAGAATTCAATTGCGGGTTCAATTATTCCTAATTATGCCTTGATTGATAAAAATAATTTACATGTTATTGGGGAATATTACATGGATATTCATCAAAATTTTATGGCGTTGAAAGGACAAAAATTAGAAGATATTTCAGAAGTACATTCGCATCCAATGGCATTATTACAATGCATGGAATTTTTAAAAAAACTGCCGAACATTAAATTAGTTGAGGATAAAGATACCGCTGAAACTGCCAGAAGAATTCATGAGAATCAATTAACTGGAATTGCTGCAATAGCAAGTAAAACAGCGTCAAAAATGTATGATTTAGAAATTTTAGTTCCAGAAATTCAAACCATTAATAATAACATGACTCGTTTTGTTATTCTAAATAAAGAGAATTCATTTGTCCCAAAACAGGAAATAAACAAAGCGTCTTTGAAATTTGAATTGGATCACAAACGAGGAAGTTTGGCTGCGGTTTTGAACGTGATGAGTGATTGTAAATTGAGTTTAACTAAAATTCAGTCGTTGCCAAAAATTGAAACGCCGTGGAAATATTCCTTTTTTGTGGATGTGACTTTTGATGATTATGATGATTATTCTAAAGCAAAATCTTTATTGGAAATTATGGCGGAATATTTCAAAGTTTTAGGAGAATATAAAAATACAAAGCCATAAAGTTGGATGTAAAATAAGCAAGTCAAAAGGTTGATTTATAAAAAGTAAAAAATGATTACAACAGCAAATCGTATCGCCATAGTTGAAGAATATTATTTCTCATCAAAATTGAGGGAAGTTCGTCAACTCATTTCTGAAGGGAAACCAATTATCAATATGGGAATTGGAAGTCCCGATATGGCGCCTTCTAAAAGTGTTATTGAAGCAATTCAAAATGCCGTTACTGATGAAAATGCGCATCAATATCAAAGTTATCAAGGACTTCCAGAATTGAGAAATGGAATGGCTAATTTTTATAAAAATAACTTCCAAGTGGTATTGAATTCTAATTCTGAGATTTTGCCCTTAATGGGTTCAAAAGAAGGAATTATGCACATTTCTTTGGCTTTTTTGAATGAAGGTGATGCCGTTTTAATTCCAAATCCTGGTTATCCAACCTATACTTCTGTAACAAAATTAGTAGGTGCAACGCCTGTTTTTTATGATTTAATTGAAAATAATAATTGGGAACCTGATTTTGAAAAATTAGAACAACAAGATTTGTCCAAAGTGAAAATTATGTGGGTTAGTTATCCGCACATGCCAACGGGCGCAACTGGAAGTTTGAGTTTGTTTGAAAAAATAGTGGCTTTCGCCAAAAAACATCAGATTTTGGTAATTAATGACAATCCGTATAGTTTTGTGTTAAATGAAAATCCAATTTCAATTTTGCAAGTTGATGGCGCAAAAGAAGTGGCTTTAGAATTGAATTCGTTATCCAAAACCTACAATATGGCGGGTTGGCGAGTGGGAATGGTTTCTGGAAAATCGGAATTTATCGATGCCGTTCTAAAGGTGAAAAGCAATATGGACAGCGGTATGTTTTACGGCATTCAAAAAGGAGCAATCGAAGCACTTAAATTAGATAAATCTTGGTTTGATGCACAAAATCTAATTTATCAAAAACGAAGAAATCTAACCTTTGAATTGGCAAAAAAATTTGGTTGTACGTATGATGAAAATGCGGTTGGATTATTTGTTTGGGCAAAATTACCATTAGAAATTAAATCTGCGGAGAATTTTGTAGATAAAATATTATATGAAAAAGATATTTTTATTACGCCTGGAACCATTTTCGGAACTAATGGTGAAGGCTATATTCGGTTTTCACTTTGCGTGAAAGAGGAAAAAATACAAGAGGCAATTTTGAGATTTTAGGAATAATTAAAGTTAAATCTAAGTAGAAAAAATGAACGTATATATAATAGGAGTAGGATTAATTGGAGGTTCTTTGGCATTGGACATAAAAGCTAATTATGATGATGTGACGGTTTTTGGTATTGACACCAATGAAAATTATTTAGACGAAGCTTTGAATTTGAATAGTATCGATAAAAAAGCATCGATTTCTGATTTGGTTGATGCCGATTTTGTAATTCTTGCTGTGCCAGTTGATATTGCTTTAGTGATTTTGCCAAGTATTTTAGATGTAATAAATGATGATTCATTGGTTTTTGATGTTGGTTCTACAAAATTTCCAATTTGCGAAGCGATTTCGAATCATTCAAGAAGGAGAAATTTTATGGCGACACATCCTATTGCAGGAACGGAATTTTCGGGACCAACCGCTGCAGTTTTGGGATTGTTTCAAGGCAAAACAAATATTATTTGTGAGGTTGAAAAAACAACATTTAAATTGCAAAAAAGAGCATTAGAATTATTTGACAAATTGGGAATGCGAATTCGATATATGGACGCTAAATCGCACGACAAACACATCGCTTATGTCTCTCATTTATCGCATATAAGTGCATTTATGTTAGGAAAAACAGTAATCGAAAAGGAAAAAGACGAGCGAGATATTTTTGATATGGCGGGAAGCGGATTTGAAAGTACGGTTCGATTAGCTAAAAGTTCACCGGCAATGTGGACGCCAATATTCAAACAAAATAAAAAACACGTGATTAAAACATTGGGCGAATACATTTCTAATTTATCCAAATTTAAAGAATTATTAGAAAGTGATAATTATGAAGCCGTTTTTCAAGAAATGCAGAGTGTAAATAAAATTAAAGAAATTTTAAATAATTTCAACAAATAAAAATAATATAATCAACAAAATAAAGTAAGATGGAGAACAAAAAAGAAATGAGAACGTGGTTGGATGAATTTAATTTGACACATCCGTTAGTAATTGCTGGACCTTGCAGCGCAGAAACGGAAGAACAAGTTTTGAAAATTGCACACGAATTAAAAAATTCGGATGTGAGTATTTACAGAGCTGGAATTTGGAAACCGAGAACGCGCCCAGGTGGTTTTGAAGGTGTTGGTGCAATTGGATTGAAATGGCTTCAAAAAGCAAAAGCAGAAACGGGATTGTTGATGGCGACAGAAGTTGCAAACGCAGCCCACGTAAAATTGGCTTTGGAACACGATATTGATGTTTTGTGGATTGGCGCAAGAACAACCGTAAATCCGTTTGCCGTTCAAGAAATTGCGGATGCATTGCAAAATACAGACAAAATTGTATTGGTGAAAAATCCTGTAAATCCTGATTTGGCTTTGTGGATTGGTGGTGTAGAGCGTTTGTATAATGCAGGAATCAAAAAATTGGGAGTAATTCACAGAGGTTTTTCTACGTATGAAAAAACAAAATACAGAAATATTCCAGAATGGCAAATTGCAATTGAATTGCAAAGTCGTTTCCCAGATTTGCCATTAATTTGCGATCCATCGCACATTACGGGGCGTCGTGATATGATTTTAGAAGTGTCTCAACAAGCACTAGATTTGAACTATGATGGTTTGATTATCGAAACACATATCGACCCAGATAATGCTTGGAGTGACGCTGCTCAACAAGTAACTCCAACAGCTTTAAAGCAAATTTTCAATGATTTACGAATCAGAAAAATTACAACAGAAGAAGACGATTACAATACAGAAATGATTAAGTTAAGAGCAAATATTGATATTGCGGATGCTAAATTATTGGAATTATTAGGTAATAGAATGAAAGTTGCAGAACAAATTGGAGCATTGAAAAAATCTAAAAATGTAGCTGTTTTACAAAATAAAAGATGGAATGAAATCCTCGGAAAAATGGTGCTTGATGGAGAAGAAAAAGGGTTAAGCGAAGAATTTATCTTGAGATTGTTCAAGGCAATTCACCAGGAAAGTATTGGTCATCAGGAAAAAATAATTAATAGTTAATCAAGATTAATTGTTTTTTATAAAAAACCTACATTTTATATAAAAGTGTTGGTTTTTTTTGTATTATTGCTACACGATAAAAAAATCTTAAAAAATTGAAACTAATGAAAAAAATTATTTTTGTATTTGCTATGTTAATAGCAGGAATCTGTTCCTACGCCCAAGTTGATGTTATTACAAAACATAACGGCGAAGTTGTAAAAGGGAAGGTAATAAAAGTTGAAGAATACACAATTGTATTCAAGTATGATGGCGAAGATGCCGAAAATACTTCCAGTAAATACGCAGTTGAAAAAATTGTTTATGGCAAAAGCGGTAGAGTTGAAGAAGTGACTGAAAAAATTGTAGTTGCTTCCGAAGATGACTGGGAAAAAGTTGTAATTCTTGAAGATAAAGCATATGCAGCTGGTCTTAAAAAAGGAGAAGAAGTAAGAGGAAAAACTGGGTTAATCAATTATCATACAGGAAATTCAGGCGATAAAAAAGCTGAAATGAAACTAAAAAAAGCAGCTGCAGCAATTGGCTGCCCTTTTATTTTAATGACTGCCGATAAGACAACTGTTGGGGCAAATTCGAATGCTATTGGTGGTTCGCAAGCTATTAAAAAAGGAATTGGATATAAATATTAATGCAATATCTATAATTTTACACATAAAGGCTGCCATTCGTTTGAGCAGCCTTTTTTGTTAAGTGAAAATCCAAAATCTAAAATCTAAAATCGTAAATTTGCCAAATGACAGGACTCGTTTATAAATCTACTGGAAGTTGGTACACTGTAAAATCTGAACAAGGTGATTTTATAGAATGCCGTATGAAAGGAAAATTCCGAATCAAAGGAATTAAAAGTACCAACCCAATAGCGGTGGGAGATTGGGTAGATTATGAACTCGAAGAAACTTCCGATACGGTAACTGGTACAATCCATACTATTCACGATAGAAAAAATTATATCGTTCGAAAATCTGTGAATTTATCTCATCAAATGCACATTATTGCCTCTAATATTGATAGAGTTTTTCTGTTAATTACTATAAATAATCCACCGACAACTACTAATTTCATTGATCGTTTTTTGGTAACTGCCGAAGCGTATGGAATTGAGACTGTTTTGGTTTTTAATAAAATAGATACTTTTGACGAAGTTACATTAGAAGAACAATTGTATATGCAGCATATTTACCAAGAAATTGGGTATCAATGTTTGCGAGTTTCCTCTACAGAAATGAAAGGAATTGAAGCGTTAAAAGAACTTATGATTGGAAAAGTAAGTATGTTTTCGGGGCATTCTGGTGTTGGAAAATCAACATTAGTAAATGCAATGGAGCCAAGTTTACATTTAAAAACAAAGGTTATTTCCGAACAAAGTAAGCAAGGGCAACACACAACAACTTTTGCAGAAATGTATGATTTGAGTTTTGATGCAAGAATTATCGACACCCCTGGAATTAAAGGTTTTGGGATTGTAGATATGGAAAAAGAAGAAATCAGCGGTTATTTTCCAGAGTTTTTTAAGTTGAAAGACCAATGCCGATTTAATAATTGTTTGCACAAAGACGAACCACATTGCGCTATAAAATCCGCTTTGGAAAAAGATGAAATTCCTTGGTCACGGTATAAAAGTTATCTTAAAATATTAGAAGGAGACGAAGAAAATTTCCGTACAGATATTTATAATGAAGACAGAATTGCAAGTGATGAAACTAGGAATAAGTAATTTAATTATAAATTATGAATTATAAATTATTTCGTGTATCAATAATTTTCATATACAATTAATTTGAAAGTAATTTTACAAAGAGTTTCTTCGGCATCGGTGACTATCGATTCTACAATTGTAGCCAATATTCAAAAAGGATTGTTGGTTTTAGTTGGAATTGAAGATGCAGACACACAAGAAGACATTCATTGGCTTAGCCAAAAAATTGTAAACCTTCGCATTTTTGGCGATGAAAAGGGCGTTATGAATTTTTCTATGAAAGACATTCAAGGAGATATTATTGTAGTGAGCCAATTTACATTGCACGCCAATACCAAAAAAGGAAATCGTCCGTCGTATATTAAAGCATCGAAACCTGAAATTGCCATTCCATTATATGAGAATTTTGTTCAACAAATGGAATTGGAATTAGGGAAAAAAATCCAAACAGGAGTTTTTGGCGCCAATATGAAAGTGGCACTTGTAAATGATGGGCCGGTTACTATAATTATTGATAGTAAGAATAGATAGGCGTTTTTTATGTTCTAATTCGTTACATTTGTCTAATACCTAATCTTATATTAGAACCAACTAACTTAAACACCAACCGTATGCCATTCGACAATTTAATCAACAATCATTATACATCAGCCGAAAAAACAACCGTTTTAGATGGTATTACATCAATGCAAATAATATTGAACGCCAAATTGAGAAATCTATCTACCGATGAACGCAAAAAATTTGGAAGTATCAACGAGCAAAATAAGTTGATTGTAAACAAGGTTAGAGATTTCAGAAATAGCCAGCCTAATTTGAGCAGTCCCGACGTTGATTGGGTAGAATTTCAAAATGATTTTGATTCCCGAGATTTTATTCACGCCGCCTTGGCACAATTAAAAGCGATGATTGATGGTCTTGAAAACAACAAAATTTTGCACGATTACGACAATTATCAAGCGGCACTAACCGATTATAGTTATAGCCAATACAAGGCTGGAACCAACTCGGTGGGTTTTGAAACCAAGATTAACGAAATAGCACAGTTTTTTAATAGAACAGGAACTAAGAATACCATTGTTCCGCCAGTAATTCCATAAATAAATTAAGATAGCTCTAAATTCTTTTACAAATTCATCTTGTAAGCTATAAAGGAATCGGATTTATTTAATTCTATCATTCACTAACTTATCTTCTACTAACTCTGTCAGAGTTTTAAACTCTAACAGAGTTGAAAGTACCCAAATTTGACGTCAGATAGGTCAAATTTGACGTCAAGCGCGCCAAATTTGGCATCTGACACATCAAATTTGACGTAATTATATGATAAATTTGGCATAAGCTACGTCAAATTTGACGTCAAAAACCCAAAATTTGACGTCAGTGTACGCCAAATTTGGCATCATTTATGTCAAATTTGACGTATTTATAACTATTTTAGGGTTCTTGATTTTGCATAGGGTTAAATCCCACAAATATCTTTATATTTGATATTAATAATATTCTAATTGTTAGGAATGAAGTAATCTCAAATAAAAATCAAGAAGAATGAACTTAAAAAATTCCCAATTCGAAGTTGATAATTGGATAAAAGAACACGGCGTTCGTTACTTTAATTAGCTTGCAGGCGGGGTTTTAAAAATCTAAATTATGAGCAGTATAAAATTATTTGAAGACAAAAAAGTAAGATCCCTTTGGAACGAAGGGGAAGAAGAATGGTATTTTTCAGTAGTTGATGTAATTCAGGTTTTGACGGAAAGTTCAATTCCTAAAAGATACTGGACTGATTTGAAAAAAAAATTAACCAATGAGGGGAGTCAGTTGTACGAAAATATCGTACAACTGAAATTTACAGCATCCGACGGTAAAAAATATGCTACAGATTGTCTTGAAACAAAAAATTTATTTCGGTTAATCCAATCCATTCCATCTCCAAAAGCAGAGCCATTCAAACTTTGGTTAGCAAAAGTAGGAAGTGAACGATTGGACGAAATTGCCGATCCCGAAAAAGGAATTGATAGATTGATGGAAACCTATCTTAAAAAAGGGTATTCCAAAGAATGGGTAAACCAGCGATTAAAAAGCATTGAAGTCCGCAAAGATTTAACCGATGAATGGGAAAACCGTGGCGTGAAAAAAGGACAAGAATATGCTATTTTAACCGATGAAATCACAAAGGCTTGGAGCGGACTTTCAGTTAAAGAATATAAAAATCTTAAGGATTTAAAAAAAGAAAATCTTCGAGACAATATGTCAAATTTGGAGCTGGTATTGAATATGCTTGCCGAAGCCACAACAACAGAAATTAGCAAAGAAAAAAAACCTAAAACCTTTTCTCAAAGTAAAACAATTGCCAATCAAGGCGGAACAATTGCGGGAAACACCAGAAAAGAAATTGAAGCCAAAACAGGCAAGAAAATAGTGAGTCCTGTATCCGCTAAAAAATTATTAAATACTAAAAATCAAGAAGAATGAACCTGAAAAACTCTCAACTCGAAGTTGATAATTGGATAAAAGAACACGGCGTTCGTTACTTTAACGAGCTTACAAATATGGCGCAACTTACGGAAGAAGTTGGGGAAGTAGCCCGAATTATTGCCCGTCGTTATGGGGAACAATCCGAAAAAGAATCAGACAAAAATAAAGACCTTGGCGAAGAACTTGCCGATGTGGTTTTTGTGGTTTTGTGTCTCGCCAATCAAACAGGAATTGATTTGCAAGCCGCTTTTGACAAAAAAATGGATTTGAAATCTATTCGTGACAAAGACAGGCATCATAATAATGAGAAACTTCATTAATTTTAAATTATGAATTATGAATGTGTTTTGGTAAATTGCAACCCTAATATTGCAACCCAAAACCCAAAATAACAACTCATAATAAAATATGAATTTACTACTGAAATCTAAAGTCTTACATCTAAATTCTGAAATTAAAATCACGGGTTCCAAATCGGAGACCAATCGGTTGTTATTGTTACAAGCTTTGTATCCGAATATTACTTTAGAAAACACTTCCAATTCTGACGATTCAGAGGTAATGAGCAGTGCTTTATCAACCAATAAACAACAACCAACAACCACCAACCAAATAATAGACATTCACCACGCAGGAACGGCAATGCGTTTTTTAACTGCCTATTTTGCATCACAAGAAAATAGAATTGTGACCTTAACGGGTTCTTCAAGAATGAAAGAACGTCCAATTAAAATTTTGGTTGAAGCACTACAACAACTTGGAGCCAAAATAGATTATCTTGAAAACGAGGGCTTTCCGCCAATAAAAATTACAGGTCAAAAACTCACAAACAACAAAGTTTCGCTTCCAGCAAATGTAAGCAGCCAATATATTTCTGCACTTTTATTAATAGCACCAAAACTTCAAAATGGCTTGGAATTGACGTTAATAGGAGAAATTACTTCCATTCCATATATCAAAATGACCTTGAATTTACTTCAAGAAATTGGCGTTGAAACGGCATTTAATGGTAATATAATTATTGTAAATTCCAAAACCCAAAACTTAAAACCCCAATCAATAACTGTAGAATCCGATTGGAGTTCCGCATCTTATTTCTATTCCATAATTGCACTTTCAGAAGTTGGTTCACAAATAACGCTTTCAAGTTACAAGCAAAACAGCTTGCAAGGCGATTCCGCATTAGTAGAAATTTACAGAAAATTGGGAGTCGAAACCCAATTTGATGGAAATAAAATGAAATTGGTGAAGCAAGCCAATTTCAAATGCAACACTTTAAACCTTGATTTAAATAATACGCCCGATATTGCGCAAACCATTGTAGTTACTTGCCTTGGTTTAGGAATTGGATGTCATTTGACAGGATTACACACCTTAAAAATCAAAGAAACCGACCGCTTGGAAGCCTTGAAAACAGAACTTTCAAAACTCGGAGCTTCAATTTCAGTTACCGACGAAAGTTTGACATTAGCACCTTCAACGATTATTATTTCGAACCAAACTATTGCAACCTATAATGACCACCGAATGGCAATGGCTTTCGCTCCGTTGGCATTGAAAACAAATATTAACATAGAAAATGCCGAAGTAGTTTCTAAATCCTATCCCGATTTTTGGAACGATTTAAAATATTTAGGCTTTGAAATCTCGGAAGTTTAGACGCCTAATTGCCTTAGTGTCTTTGCGCCTTTGCACCTAATTTCACAAATAAACGTCAAAACACTTGACAACGCCTATCTCACAATCGTATATTTGCACACGATTTAAAATTAAGGGAATTATAACCTCTAATTTATAACTCATAACTTATAACTTCTTTAAAATGAAATTATCACATTTTCAATTCAACTTACCGAAAGAACTTCTTGCGGAATACCCATCAGAAAACAGAGACGAAGCTCGTTTAATGGTCATCAACCGTGAAAAGAAAACTATTGAACACAAAATGTTCAAGGATATTATCGATTATTTTGATGATGGAGATGTAATGGTAATCAATAATACCAAAGTTTTTCCAGCCCGTTTATACGGAAATAAAGAAAAAACAGGAGCAAGAATCGAAGTTTTTTTACTTAGAGAATTGAATGCCGAGCAACGCCTTTGGGATGTTTTGGTTGATCCAGCTCGTAAAATCAGAATCGGAAACAAATTGTATTTTGGTGACGACGATTTGTTGGTTGCAGAAGTAATCGACAACACCACTTCTCGCGGAAGAACCCTGCGTTTTCTTTACGACGGACCTTACGATGAGTTCAGACAAAAATTAACAGATTTAGGAGAAACACCTATTCCAAAATACATCAGTAGAGACGTAACTCCAGAAGATGCAGAGCGTTATCAAACAATTTATGCAAAAGAAGAAGGTTCCGTTGCTGCGCCAACTGCAGGATTACACTTCTCAAAACACTTGTTGAAAAAATTAGAAATCAAAGGAATTGAATTCGCCGAAGTTACTTTACACGTTGGTTTAGGAACGTTCAATCCTGTTGAAGTAGAAGATTTATCGAAACACAAAATGGATTCTGAAGAGTTGAAAATCAACCAAGAAGCCTGCGATATTGTCAACAATGCAAAAATTAGAAAACAACGTATTTGCGCCGTTGGTACCACTTCAATGCGTGCCATTGAAAGCGCCGTTTCATCGCAAAGAACCCTGAATACATTCGACGGTTGGACAAACAAATTCCTTTTTCCACCCCACGATTTCAGTATTGCAAATTGTATGATTACCAATTTTCACACCCCAAAATCAACACTATTGATGATGGTTTCTGCATTTTGCGGTCACGATTTAATGAAAGAAGCCTATGAAATCGCTATCAAAGAAGAGTACAAATTCTATTCTTACGGCGACGCAATGCTAATTATCTAATTAGAATTCAGTTCAAATTATACCTAAATCTCGTCAGCAATGGCGAGATTTTTTGTTTATTTTTAAACCTACCACCTATCACCTACCACCTAAGACCTACCACCCAATACCCACCACCTTTTTTAGGGCGTTTTAACGGGCTGTCCATTACAAGTTTTTTTGGAAAATCAAAGAAATACTAGCACTCCGGGAGCTTCCTCTGGTCGCTTCCTCGTTGCTGTATTTCTAATGATTTTCTCAAAAAAAGCTTTCCATTTCCATCCCTAACGCAATTTCCGGTAGTAAAACAATTAGTCATTTTCCAATATTTTATTCCTTTATTTTTTACTATTTTTACAGCCACTAAAAAACTAACAATGACATTTCAAAACACCAAACAATTTGCACAAGAATTAGACAAACAAGACGAACTTAGTTCCTACAGAAATGAGTTCAGTTTTCCAAAAGTAAACGGACAAAACGTAATTTATTTCACAGGAAACTCACTCGGATTGCATTCAAAAAGAGCCAAAAAATACGTAGATGAGGTAATGACCGATTGGGAAAACCTCGCTGTGGAAGGTCATTTCTATGCCGAAAAACCTTGGTGGGATTACCACGAACGTTTTGCAAATCCGTTAAGTAAAATTGTAGGCGCACTTCCATCAGAAGTTACCGTAATGAATACATTAACAGTAAATCTTCACTTGATGATGGTGACTTTCTACAAACCAACACCAAAAAGATTCAAGATTCTTTGCGAAGCCAAAGCGTTTCCAAGCGATCAATATATGATTCAAAGCCAAGTAAATTTTCACGGCTTAAATCCTGAAGATGCCATTGTTGAAATTCAACGTCGAGAAGGGGAACACAACATCCGCCTTGAAGATATTTTAGCCAAAATTGAAGAAGTGGGTGACGAATTGGCCTTGGTATTAATTGGCGGAGTAAATTACTACACGGGACAAGTTTTTGATATGAAAACCATCACCGAAGCAGGGCACAAAGCTGGAGCATACGTTGGTTGGGATTTGGCGCACGCTGCAGGAAATATCAAATTGAATTTACACAATTGGAATGTAGATTTTGCTGCTTGGTGCAGTTATAAATATATGAATTCAGGACCTGGAAATGCTTCGGGTTGTTTTATTCACGAGAAACACCACAATGATACTAGTTTATCTCGTTTTGCAGGTTGGTGGGGACACAACAAAGAAAGACGTTTCAAAATGGAACCTACTTTCGACCCAGTTCGTGGTGCCGAAGGATGGCAAATCAGTAATTTGCCAATTCTATCGCTCGCTCCTTATTTAGCATCTGTAGAAATGTTCGACGAAATCGGAATGGATGCCTTGATTATTAAAAGGAATAAAATCACGTCCTATTTAGAGTTTATTTTGCAAGAAATCAGCAAAGAAGTAAACGGTTCCTTTGAAATTATTACACCTTCAAATCAAGAAGGACGAGGGTGTCAGCTTTCTGTATTTCTTCACGGCGAAGGGCGTTCCTTGTTTGATTATTTAATGAAAAATGGCGTAATCACCGATTGGCGAGAACCAAATGTTATCCGTTTAGCGCCAGTTCCATTATATTGTTCGTTTGAAGATATGTACAATTTTGGTCAAATATTAAAAAAGGGAATTGTAAAGTAATTTACGCCAATTATAACTTCTTAAAAACCTGTTCATTTACACGAACAGGTTTTTTTTATTTCTCATTTTTCCAAAAACGGCATTGTCAAATTTTTAATTTTTAATTTATATTTTGATATACCCCTAAAATTTATGGGGTGTAAATTGTAATATCATAAAAGTTTTATGTTTTTATATATTTTTTTAGGGGGTATTAAATATTTTTTTACTTTTATTCCGAATTTAAATCAAAAAACAATGAGAAAAATTATTTTAAGTGTGATTCTAATCACAATTTTGGTGTTATCCATTTTTTCAATTTATTTATTTCCTGAAAGTACAGTTTTAGGAGCGCATGTCGTGCCTCTAAAATTAGATACAGGCGATACTGCTTGGATGCTAGTAGCAACAGGACTTGTATTGTTAATGACTCCTGGTTTAGGATTCTTTTACGGTGGAATGGTAGGTAAAAAAAATGTGATAAGTACAGTTTTACAAAGCTTTATGGCAATGGTAATCGTAACTGTATTATGGGTTGTAGTTGGATTTGGATTGTGTTTTGGACCTTCAATTGGCGGTTTCATTGGCGACCCAACTTCAAATTTGTTCTTTAATGGAGTTAGCGCAAATTCTGCTTGGGAATTAGCACCAACAATTCCATTTATACTATTTGCTTTATTTCAGGCAAAATTTGCAATTATCACACCAGCATTAATAACAGGAGCTTTCGCAGAACGAGTACGATTCTGGGCTTATTTGTTATTTATGGTTTTATTTATAATTTTCGTTTACGCACCATTATGTCACATGACTTGGCATCCTGAGGGAATATTCTTTGGATGGGGAGTTTTAGATTTTGCTGGAGGAACAGTGGTTCACATGAGTGCGGGTTGGGCTGCATTAGCTGGAGCGATATTTTTAGGAAAAAGAAAAGTTCAAAAATCAAATCCTGCTCGTATTACCTACGTATTATTAGGAACAGGATTATTATGGTTCGGTTGGTTCGGATTCAATGCAGGTTCAGCAGTTGGCGCAAGTGGTCTTGCTGCTCAAGCTTTAGGTACTACTACGGTTGCTGCCGCTGCTGCCGCAATGGGTTGGGTGTTTTTGGATAAAATTCTAGGACACAAACTTTCTGCAATGGGAGCTTGTATTGGAGCTGTAGTAGGATTGGTTGCTATTACTCCTGCTGCTGGTTTCGTAACAATTCCTTCTGCAGTAGCAATTGGTTTTATTGCAAGTTTCGTAAGCAATTTTGTAGTGAGTAAATTCCCTAAAGGTAAAGTTGACGATGCTTTAGACGT
>JBILPJ010000178.1:0-4849 GCA_044373975.1 Flavobacterium sp.
GGAGTTATTTTATTAGGATTTGGCGCGCCTGGAACTCCAGGAACTGCAGGTGGTCTTGGAGCACCTGGTTTAGTAATAATCCTTTTTCTTTTATTTTTGTTTGCATTATTAGCATTATTAGCACCTGGCGCACCCGGTTTGTTTGGTGTAATTTTAGGCTCTTCTTTTTTCTTTTTTGGTTTATTGAATTGAGATAAATCAATTACTTGACCTGTTAAGGTAGCACCAGATAATTTTTGGTATTGCGTAGTAAAATCTTCTACAGGAACTTCAACAACTACTTTTGGAGTTTTTACTTTTGGAACTGGGGCTGCTATAACTTCTTTTTTAGCAGGAGCTTGTTTTGCTTTTGGAGCTTCAACTACTACTTTTTCTTTGACTTCTGGTTTAGTTTCAACAACAACTTTGGCTTGAATAGGTTTTGCAACAACTGGTTTTGCTTCAGCTGGAACTTCAATTTTAACAGGAGCAGGAGCGGCTTTTTTCGGATTTAAATCCAATGTTCCTACTTGCTTTGGTGCAGAAACAACAGCTCTCGCTTTGATAACTTCTTGTTGCTGCCTTTGGCGATCTTCATCTGCCTTGCGTTTGTCATCGATTTCTTTTTCTCTTTCGATGCGCAAAGCTTCTTTTTCTTTTCTTTTCTCTTCGCCAACTTCTTTCGAAGCTTCTTTGTTCCCTTTGTCGCCTGCAAATTGGTTTTGAAGAATACTGAATTCCTTATCAGAAATTTTTGCGTTTGGATTTGCATCAATAGCAATTCCCTTATCCTTAAGATAATCCACAGCTCTTTCTAACGAAATATTCAATTCCCTTAAAACCTTGTTTATTCTAATTACTCTCTCTTCAGACATAAAACCTTTTTATTATTACCTTTTTTGTGTGTTGTTGGAAGAAAATCAACTAGCTATCAAATTCTTCTTTCAAAATTCTCATTACATCTAAAATCGTTTCCTCTTCTAGGTCTGTTCTTCTAACCAAATCATTCACGTTTTGTCCTAAAATACTTCTTGCGGTATCCAATCCAATTTTCGCAAATTCTTCAATTACCCATGCTTCAATTTCATCTGAAAATTCTGTCAATTCAACATCATCATCATTTTCAATTGTGCTTCCTTCTCTAATTACATCTAATTCATAACCTGTCAATTGACCTGCTAATCTGATGTTATGTCCACCACGTCCGATGGCTTTTGATACTTCTTCTAATTTCAAAAATACTTCTGCTCTTTTTGTGTCTTCATTTATTTTAATTGAAGAAACTTTTGCTGGGCTTAATGCTCTTGTGATAAACAATTGAATGTTATCCGTATAATTGATAACATCTATGTTTTCGTTTCCTAACTCGCGAACAATTCCGTGAATACGCGAACCTTTCATTCCAACACAAGCACCAACTGGGTCAATTCTGTCGTCGTAAGAGTCCACAGCTACTTTTGCTTTTTCGCCTGGAATTCTCACCACTTTTTTAACCATAATTAAACCGTCAAAAACTTCAGGAATTTCTTGTTCAAATAATTTTTCTAAGAACAATTCTGATGTTCTTGACATAATAATTTGAGGTTTGTTTCCTTTTAATTCAACGCTTTCAATAATTCCACGAACATTGTCTCCCTTGCGGAAAAAGTCAGATGGAATTTGTTTTTCTTTTGGTAAAATAATTTCATTTCCTTCATCATCAACCAAAATTACAACTCTTGGTCGAACGTGATGCACTTCTGCAGTATATATTTCACCAATTAAATCTTTAAATTGTTTGTAAAGATTTGTGTTATCATGTTCGTGGATTTTAGAAATTAAATTTTGACGCAAAGCCAAAATCGCTCTTCTTCCAAGGTCAACTAATTTTACTTCTTCAGAAACTTCTTCTCCGATTTCAAAATCAGGTTCAATTTTTCTAGCATCTGTTAAAGTAATTTCAAGATGGTCTAAATCCAAATCATCGTCAGCAACGATAACTCTTCTTTGCCAAATTTCCATATCTCCTTTATCTGGATTGATAATAATATCAAAATTATCATCTGATCCAAATTTCTTTTTTAATGCGTTTCTAAACACATCTTCTAAAATCGCCATTAGCGTTACACGATCAATAAGTTTATCGTCTTTAAACTCTGAAAACGAATCGATTAAAGCTAAATTTTCCATGCTCTATCTATTAAAAAATTATTATAACTATTGCTTTTTTTATTTCTGAATAAGGAATTTCCTGTCTTTTTTGAACAGTTTCTTTCCCTTTTCCAATTTTTTTAGGCTCTCTTGCCTCCCATTCCATAATGATAAAATCATCATTGGCTTCCACTAATTTTGCTTCAACATTTACAGAATCCGTCTCAACTTGGAGTATTCTGCCAACGTTTTTTTTGTATTGTCGAATGTGTTTCAATGGAGAAGAAACTCCCGCAGAAGCAACTTCTAACGAAAAATCATGTTCTTCTCTGTCTAAATTGTTGTCTATAGAACGGCTGATATCAATACAATCTTGTAAGGCTACACCATTATCACCATCTAAAGTTACAATAATTTTGAAACTTTCGGTAATAGTAAGGTCAATTAAAAAAAGCGTTGGCTTTTCTAATAATCCCTCTTCTAATAAACCACTAACTTTTTCTTTAAATGTCATATCTTTTATAAAAAGAGGCACGCAATGCGTGCCTCTTTATCTAATACATTAAATAAATAACGATGCAAATATAGTGTTTTTTTTATAAATCAAAAATCATTGTGTAATCTAAAAAATATTATTACCTTTAATCTATAATATAAACCTTACATTTTATTTAATTTTACACTTTTTATTATGAAAAGAATTCTAGTTCCTACCGATTTTTCAAAACATGCGGAATACGCTTTAAGAGTTGCCGCACAAATTGCTAAAAAAAATAATAGCGAAATTTATTTGTTACACATGCTTGAATTACCGCACCAAGGAAACGATGCAATTTCAAGCGGAAGTGCCATTCCACAGATAATGTTCTTTAAAAATATGGCAATTAATAAATTAGAAACCCTTATGGAATCTGATTTTTTAGAAGGAATTAACGTGTCAGAAATCATCCAATTTGAAAAAGCTTTTGATGGTATTATGGAAATAAGCAAAAAAAATGAAGTCGATTTGATTGTAATGGGCTCTCATGGCGCTTCAGGATATGAAGAAATGTTTATTGGATCTAATGCGGAAAAAGTAGTTCGTTCTTCTGAAGTTCCTGTTTTAGTTATCAAAAATGAAACTGCTGAATTCAAAGCCGACAAACTTGTTTTTGCTTCTGATTTTTCTGATGAAATAAAAAAACCATTCTCAAAATTAGTAGAATTCGCCACTATTTTCAACTCACACTTGGATTTAGTAATGATAAATACTCCAAATAGTTTTAAATCTACAGCGGTTGCAGAAAAAATAATGAATGAATTTTTAGAAGGAACCAATTTCACAAACTATTCTACTCATATATATAATGATGTGAATGTCGAAAAAGGAATTCTAAATTATGCAAGTAGCGTTGATGCCGATTTAATTGGAATGTGCACACACGGAAGAACTGGGTTTTCACACTTTTTCAATGGAAGTATCAGTGAAGATTTAGTAAACCACACGGTAAGACCTGTAATTACTTTCAAAATCTAAATTATTTCGATTTATTGAATAAAAAAACTCCTCAATTTCTTGAGGAGTTTTTTGTTGGTCTACTAGGACTCGAACCTAGAAAGACTGCACCAAAAACAGTTGTGTTACCATTACACCATAGACCAATTCCGTTGCTGTTAAGCGAGTGCAAATTTAATCGAAATTTTAAGTCCCACAAATTTTTTAGGTAAAAAAATTAAAAATAAATATTTAGCATTTCTTTAAGCAAAAAAACATTTTCTTTGTACATCAAAAAATAAAGTAAAATTCATACTATAAATATGACAAACTTCAATTTCAATAAATGGAATACCATTTTAGGCTGGATCACATTTGCAATAGCATTAACAACCTACACGCTCACTGTTGAACCCACAATGAGTTTTTGGGATTGCGGAGAATATATCGCAACAGCAGCAAAATTAGAAGTCGGACATCCGCCTGGAGCACCTTTGTTTCAGATGATTGGTGCCTTCTTTGCAATGTTTGCAACCGATGCAGAACACATTGCTTTAATGGTAAATATGATGTCGGTTTTTTCAAGTGCCTTCACTATTTTATTCCTGTTTTGGTCGTCAACATTGCTAATTAGAAAGATAGTTTCTTCAATTTCTGACTCAAATTCTGAAAACGAAGTGGCAGAACCAATATCAAAAAATAATGCAATTGTAATTTTAGGAAGTTCATTTATTGGTGCTTTGGCCTTTACATTTTCAGATAGTTTTTGGTATAATGCTGTTGAAGCGGAAGTTTATGCAATGGCAACTTTGTTTATAGCATTGTTGTTTTGGCTCGGATTGCGATGGGAACAAGATATGAATACACCACGAGGAAACAGATGGTTGCTATTGATTTCATTGGTAATTGGACTTTCTTTCGGCGTTCACTTTATGGCATTATTGACCATTCCTGCGATTGGATTTTTATATTTCTTTAAAAATTATAAAACCGTAACTATTAAAAATTTCATCATTGCCAATGTTGTTGTGGTTGCCGTTTTATTATTTATTTTCAAATTATTATTGCCTTGGACAATGGCATTTTTCGGAAAAGCGGAGATTTTTATGGTCAATGAAATGGGATTACAGTTTGATTCGGGGACTATTTTCGTGACATTATTATTGATAAGTTTGTTTTATTTTGGAATTAAATACACGAAATCAAAAGGATATGTTCAGATTAATACTTTAATTCTTTGCATATTATTCATCTTCATTGGCTTTT
>JBILPJ010000007.1:0-36311 GCA_044373975.1 Flavobacterium sp.
TATCAATCTTGTCTTGTAGGTTATCCGTTCCCAGTTGGAAATGCCAATAGAAATAAAGCTTCTATGGAAAGAAGAAATAGTCCAACAAATATAAATTATCGCCCATCAACGAACAATAATCTGCCGTATGACGCAGCGTTAATGAAAGGTTTGCAAATCAAACAAATGTTTCAAAGCGGTTCACTTGAAAATTTGATGGTTTTTAATATATCAACTTCGGGTTTCAAAAACATAATTTTGTCTTTTGCTGCTTTAGATGAACTTGCGGGCGTGACAGGATTATCGATTGATTATGCCACAAATTCAGGAACGCCAGTTTGGCAAACCTCGGGATTATCTGCAACTTCTTTATCACTTTCAAGTGCATATCAATTATTTCAAATAGATTTCACGCCTATTTTATCCGCAAATGATAATGTAAATCTCAAAGTGCGGTTGCGATTTACAGGCCCAAATATGACTTTAGATACTGGGAATAGAGTAACTTTTAATAATGTCGCTGTTGATGGACTTCAGTTGCCGTTGCAAGTAACCGAAGATAGTATATCTAAGTATAAAATCTTCCCAAATCCTTTTTCAGATGTAATTAATATCACAGGAATTAAAGATGCAGCCACGTATTCTATTTATACAATGGAAGGAAAGTTAATCAAAAATCACCGTTTGCAAAATGCTCAAATTGATTTAGGGGAATTGTCAAAAGGGGTTTATTTTCTTCAATTATTGTCCAATGGCAAAAAAGAAACGCACAGAATAATTAAACAATAAACGCCATTTATATTTATTAAAACGGCAGATTCGTTAAAGTTTCCGCCGTTTTTTATTTATGGATTTCTATAGATTGTTCCCAGGGTTTTATTTCAATTCCAAAAGCAGTTTTAATCTTAGTTTTATCTAAAACACTGTATTTTGGTCTTTCTGCAGGTGTCGGAAATTGTGTTGTTGGAATGGGTGTTACATCAATTTTAACCTCATTGATTTCGAATATTTTCTTTGCAAAATCAAACCAGCTGCATTGCCCTTCATTGCTAAAATTGTAAATGCCATAGTGTTCAGTGTTCAGTTTTGAGTGTTCAGTTATAATCGTTACTAAACATTCAGCTAAATCAACCGCATTTGTAGGCGTTCCAATTTGGTCATTTACAACACTCAGCGAAGTTCTTTCGGAAGCCAATCGCAACATTGTTTTCATAAAATTATTTCCAAATTGAGAATAAACCCAAGACGTTCTGATGATAAAATAAGCGTCAAATACTTCTTGAATCGCTATTTCACCCTCTAATTTTGTTTGTCCGTAAATCCCTTTTGGATTGGGTAAATCGGCTTCGTTGTAAGGCGAATTTTTTGAACCATCAAAAACAAAGTCTGTAGAAATATGAATTAATTTTGCATTAAATTCTTTACAGGTTTCTGCTAAATTTTTGGCTCCAATTACATTAATTAATTCAGCTTTTTCTGGCTCTGATTCTGCTTTATCAACGGCGGTATAAGCAGCAGCATTAATACAAAAATCAGGTTTTTCTTTATTAAAAATGAATTCACAATTTTCTTTATTGGTAATGTCTAAATCCGAAGAAGAACAGAAAACAAAATTGATGTTAGGATAATTTCCAGCAACAAACTGAATGGCTTGACCTAATTGACCGTTGGCGCCAGTTACTAAAACTACCATACTTTTTTGGCGTTTTCTATTGTTGGTAATATCAAATCTTTCTCTGAAATTATTAGATTTTCAGTTGGGAATTGCCAATCAATATTTACCGATTTATCATTATAAATAATTCCGCCTTCGCTTTCTTTATTGTAAAAATTATCACATTTATAGAAAAAAGTTGCGGTATCGCTCAACACTAAAAATCCGTGAGCAAAACCTCTTGGAACGAAAAATTGTGTTTGATTTTCCCCTGTAAGTAAAACAGAAACGTATTCTCCAAACGTCTTAGAATCAGGTCTAATATCAACCACAACGTCTAAAACTTCGCCTTGCAAAACCCGAACTAATTTGGCTTGAGCGTGTTCGCCAGTTTGATAATGCAGTCCACGCAAGACTCCTTTTGTAGAAAAAGATTGGTTGTCTTGAACAAAATGAACTGGTTTTCCAATTCCTTTTTGAAATGTGTTTTCATTAAAACTTTCCATAAAATAACCCCTTTCGTCTTTGATTATTTTTGGTTCAATAATAAAACAGCCTTCTAATTTTGTAGGTATAAAATTCATTTTTATAAAATATCTAACAAGTGCGTTCCGTAACCACTTTTTAATAAAGGTTGTGCCAATGCTTTTAATTGTTCCGCGTCAATAAAGCCCATTTTATAAGCTGCTTCTTCAATAGAACCAATTTTTAAACCTTGACGTTCTTCAATAACTTGAACAAATTGAGACGCTTGCATTAAGGAATTAAACGTTCCAGTATCAAACCAAGCGGTTCCTCTATCAAGAATACTGACTTTTAATTTTCCTCTTCTAAGGTATTCTTTATTTACATCTGTAATTTCAATTTCGCCTCGATGACTTGGTTTTATATTCGCTGCGATTTCAACCACATCATTATCATAAAAATAAATCCCTGGAACAGCAAAATTTGACTTTGGATGTTCTGGCTTTTCTTCAATCGAAAGTACATTTCCTTCAGAATCAAAATCTACAACTCCGTATCGTTCCGGATCATTCACGTGATAGGCATAAATAATTCCGCCATCAGGATCATTATTTGCTTGAAGTAAATCGGATAATCCAGTTCCGTAAAAAATATTATCTCCTAAAACTAGAGCTATTTTATCGTTTCCAATGAATTCTTTTCCGATAATAAATGCTTCTGCCAAACCATTTGGATTTTCCTGAACGGCATATTCAAATCGACAGCCCAATCTGGTTCCGTCGCCTAATAATTGTCTGAACAAAGGCAAATCGTGTGGCGTAGAAATGATTAAAATTTCTCTAATTCCCGACCAAAGCAAGGATGATAAAGGATAATAAATCATCGGTTTGTCATAAATCGGCATCAATTGTTTGCTGACCGCAAGAGTTAACGGATGTAATCTTGTTCCTGAACCTCCGGCTAATATAATTCCTTTCATTGTTTATTGGATTAAATTAATTATTTTGTAGTGCTTTTAGAGATTGTTTTTTATAAAAAACTATAAAGAAAACCATAAAAAGGTAAAGAGAAACAAATACAAAAGGAAGAATTAACTTTAATTTTCCATTGACACCGTCAGTATTCTTAGAGTTTATAATTAAACTAGTTTTTTTAACAACAGAGTCCATATTTATTAATTCAATTCTTTCATTTGCAATATCATTTATGAAATTAGTTTTTGAGATTATAATCTCATTTAACTGTGTGTTTTCATTGTAATAAATTAATTTATCGCTTTTTTGATTATTTGTAGCTTTTGAGAATTCATTTAATAAATTATTAATTTGAAGAATCATCTCTTCATCTTTAAGCATTTTGTTTTTTATATTGAAAACATAGGCAACTCTTAATTTTTCGAAATACTCATTGTCGTTTAAATATTTTAATATTGGGGCTATTGTATTTTTATCCGTTATAGCTTTATCCGTTTTTATTTTAAGTGTATGACGGGAATAATTCTTACTCGTCAATTTTTCTTCTATTACTTTTTTAATATCTCCATCTTCGGATAATAATTTAACTAATTCAAAATTTTGTGTGCTTTTATCCACTCCGCTATTAACAAAACTATAAATGTCTACAATTGGATTGATCTCAATTAAAGAAATGTTTTTTGGGTTTTCAATTCCAATTGATTTTAGAAAAAGAGTGTCATTTGACTTGATTTTCGATTGCAACAACTGAACTTTTGAATATATATAATCGGTACTTCCCATTCCCGGCAAAAGAATAACTTCGTGATTATATGACGTTATAGTTTTGTCTAAATAAAATCCTAATCCTGCCCCAACTATAACTAAACCAATAATTAAAAGCGATTTTTTCTTAATAAATATTATCCAATTGTAAAAATCAGTAGTAATAGCTTCAAAAAAACCACCGATTTTCTTTGAAACTAATGACAAATCAATATCTTGGTTGTCTGAATTATTTGTGTTTTGACTCATATTCTAAATCTATTTTACTTTAAAAATTTGTTCTAATATTTTAATTGTAATCAAATAAGTTGGCTTTACTCCTGTTGTTCCTAATCCGCCTGAAGCCAATGTACTTCCCGTTTCCAAGGGATTATCTGAGGCATAATAAGCATATCTAACTTTCACATCTGTATTGATGCTTTTTCTAATTTTTGATGCCGACTGAATTGCTTTTTGATAATACGCCCCTTCCATTTCCAAGCCAATTACTCCCCAAGTAGATTCGTGGAAAAATTTCAACAAATCTTTGTTTTGCAATGAAGTTCCTAAAACCGTAATCATTGGCCCTTCAACAACAGCAATGTCATTTCCTTCAAGCATTTCGGCGGTTAATTCATTATGGAAGAAATAATTATCTCCCGTTCCTTCATTTATATGTGCCGATGGAATCATAATATCGCCTTTTCCACCTTGAAGAATCCCCGCTTTTCCCATTATTGAAACCGATTCCACATTCAAAAGTATGTCTTTTTTATATGGTTTTAATAATTCATCGATGGTTTCGTACGCTTGTTCGCCAAAAGCATAGTCCATAACGATAATAACGGGCTTTTTATTGTTCAATTGTGCTTTTGGAAACGCCGATTTATTCCAATCGATTTTCGAAGTATCAAAAATTTGAACATCAATATTGGTTCCAGAAGTATCGGGAAGCGAAATCATTCCGTGTAATTTTGCAAAATCTTCTACTTTATCTCGAACTTCATGAGCACCAGATTTACTTAGTTCTTCAAATATAAAGAAATCGGATTTGTCCTTGAATTTCGTTTTCAAAACGTGGGTTGCAAAAATAGAATTCATCACAGAATGCATATTCGCACTAATAATATGAATTGGACGATCCAATAAATCATTTGCTTTAAGCACTTCTTTGATGTTGGTTGCCCAAATTTCTCCGTGAATATGATGCCCCAATCTTTCTCTCAAAATTGGACTAAAAGTGATGGTTCGCTTGTTATTGTCAACCACTTCTTCGATGGCTAATTTCCCCAACCAATAAATAATATGTAAAAAACGGTCTGGTTTTTCTTTAGTTCCAAATCCATCATAAATATCTAAAACCTCAGCAAATGTTCTTCCTAAAATATTTGCAGTATGAGAAATTGCTTTTTCTTTATCAATTAAAGTCAATTTTTTATTGGATAAAACCGCTTGTTCTAATTTTTGCCAATCGCGAGAAACTTCTCCACTTTCGTCAATTAATACACGGTTTTTTATTTTATGAGATTCTATGAAAATGAAAGTCAAATGCGTCAAAATATCATAAATGTCAGATCGACCACGGGTAATTTCAACATTCATTTGTTCGTCATCAATTCGATAACAATTTCTTCTTCTTTTAGGTGGAATTATCGCTTGAAAATGTGATTTTGAATAGCCTTCATCGGAAGTTAAATTGATGAATCTGCATTCTTCAATTCCAACGGGAAGTCTTTCTATTACATATAAAAGTCCGTTTAATTCTACTTTATCATCGGCAATTGTACCATAGATTTCGGGGCGTAATAACAATAATGCTTCACGCAAAGTATCACCAGAAACACCCATTGGTTTATAGAATCCTCTATTGAACAAATGGCGCATCGTGATGTATAATTTTTCAACTGCGCTTGATGATTCTTGTGCTCTTGAGCGCACTATATTTTTAATTTCTTTCATTTAGTTTTTATTATATAACCTACAAATGTAAGGTTTTATATTTTAGTTCGTTAAAACCAAATTTATCGCTGGTTCATATACTTTGATTTTATTTGTTGAACCTATTATTTTTTCGCTTGTTTGACGACTCCATTTTCCACCTGAAAAAGTGTATAAAAAATCCCTTTCAACATAATTGTACAACACAAATGGATAATATATTATTTGAGTTGTAGTTACATTTGTGATCGGATTTATTTTGGTTTTTTCAAGTTTGTTCTTCGCAATTATCAATTTTTCAAATCCAATAAAAATTCCCGTTTTTGGTATTTTTAGATTAAAATCTGTCAAATCAAAACTATTCCTAACAACTCCTTTTTTGACTGTTACGATACAATCTTTTGTGAGAAGTTCATCGCTTGGAAAACCATTGGAATCCACTTTGTAAAAATGGATTTTAACCGTGGCGTTATCAATTCGACTGTCTGTTAAAATGCTAACTTTCTTGATGTATTTGGTTTTTTTATAGGAATCCGAATAAGGAAAAAATTTCACATCAATTCTCGGTCCATTGTCAAAAGCTTCTAAAATTGGGTTGTTTATTTGTCCGATTTCAATTTTTTTAGATTCAAATCGTCTTGCAATTACCACTTCATCTAGTTGAAATGAAGTTGCTTTCAATACCACATTTGCGACTTCCGATGCTTTTATAATTCTTTTTTCAAATCCTAAAATAGAAAATATCAGATTTTTATTTGCGGAAGCAGAAATTGAAAACTCCCCATTTTCTTCAGAAGTTGTTCCAACATTCTCGTTTTCAACCCAAATATTCACATACGGAATTGGTTTCCCAGATTCGTCAACAACAACGCCTTTGGTTTGTGCGAAAAAGGAAATGGACAGAAATAATAAAAAGGAAAACTTATTCATGAAATTATATATTATTAAAATCTCTGTCAAGCTGAACTTGTTTCAGCTTCTCTCATTAGATTCTGAAATAAATTCAGAATGACAAAACAATTATTTAGTATTACTAAAAAAATCAACAATCGTCCTATCATTACTCAGCCTAGGAATTTTATTTTGTCCGCCTAATTTCCCAATCGATTTCATATACTCCTGGAAGCCGTTTTTGGGCACTTTTGTAATGACTAATTTCTGCAAAACTTTGCCCGCAATCAAATCATCATAATATGAATTTTGGGTTCTCATCGCACTGTCTATTGCTTCCGCAAATGCAACTTCGTTTACTGGTTCATTTTCAAATTCTATGAACCATTCGTGGTACGGCAAACCATCAAGCGGCGTAATTTGTGGCGCAACTGTAAATTCGTTTATCTGAATAGAAGTGTTTTCCATTGCTTCTTTCATCGCACATTCCACCTCTTTTCCAATTACGTGTTCCCCAAAAGCCGAAATATAATGTTTGATTCGCCCAGAAACAATCACACGATAGGGTTTTAACGAAGTAAATTGAACTGTATCGCCAATATTATAGCCCCAAAGTCCAGCATTTGTTGAAATAATCAAAACATAATTTACATTCAATTCGACTTCGCCAATCGTATATCGTTTTGGTCTCGAAGTTTCGGGATCAGTATGAAAATCCTCAGATTTTATAAATTCGTAGAAAATTCCTGCATTTAAAAGCAACAACATTCCTTTTTCTTTCTGCGAATCTTGAAAAGCGAAAAATCCTTCCGAAGCCGGAAATAATTCAATGGAATCTACTTTTCTGCCTATTAAATTTTCAAATTTAGCGCGATAGGGTTCAAAATTCACACCGCCATAAATGAATAAATTGAAGTTTTTAAAGAGTTCGCCGACTGGTTTTTCTGCTTTTTGTTGTAATTTTTCAAAATACATTTGCACCCAAGATGGAATTCCGGAAATAACCGTCATATCTTCATGGAACGTTTCTTCAACAATGGCATCAACTTTGGTTTCCCAATCTTCAATGCAATTGGTTTCAAAAGTGGGCATTCGGTTTTTTTGCAAGTATTTAGGCACAAAATGCGCTACAATTCCTGACAATCTTCCCAACTGAATTCCATTTTTTTCTTCTAAAATTGGGCTTCCTTGCAGAAATATCATTTTTCCGTTTACAAAATCGGCGTTGCCCGTTTCGTGAATATAATGTAGAATTGCATTTCGAGCGGCTTCAATGTGAAACGGCATCGATTCCTTGGTTAATGGAATATATTTTGCCCCAGAAGTTGTTCCCGATGTTTTAGCAAAATACAGTGGCTTTCCTTTCCAAAGAACGTTTTCTTCGCCTTGAACGACTTTATCAACATAAATTTTTAACGCTTCATAATCTCGAATGGGAACGTTTTTAGAGAAATCTTCAAATGTTTTTATGGAATCAAAATGGTGGTCTACACCAAATTGCGTGTTTTTCGCTTGACGAATCAACTCTTTAAAAACGTTTTGCTGGGTTTGTATAGGATTATTCGCCCAAATTTGAGTTTTTATATAAATGCTTTTCGCAAATTTTATGGCCAAGAAAGATTTTAAAGACATTTTTCTATTTTTTTGACTTTTTCTTATCTTTTGAAAGCATTTTTTCTTCTTGCAAAACTTGTTCTCTCAATTGCAATTCTGCTTTTGAAGGCGCATCATTTTCAATTGTTTTACTAACATTATCGGTTGACATTATGGAATCTTTATTGATTTTTTCATATTCCAAATCGCCATTTAAAACCTTAACAACCGATTTCAAATAAGCGTCATTTTTCTTTAATGCCAAAGCCAATGAATCCGATTTTAAAGCCAATTCAGTTGCTTCTTGACGCAATTTTGTTGATGCATAGCCTGGAATATATTCCCGTAAGGGCGTAAAAGCAATAATATAAGTTGTGAAAGTGATAATTAAAATTGCACCAATTGAAGCCACGACAAAAACATTCATTAATGTTAATCGTAGCGAAAAAATTTCTTCAAAAGTATCTTCATTTAAAATAACCAAGCGGTTTTTTGTAAATAATTTCTTTTTTAAAATTTGTCTTTTTTGAGATTTTTCAGGCATTATTTTTCAATTATTATCACAAATATAATGATAAAAGTTGCATCTCGAGCTTTGTGTATTTATGTAAGTGTTAAATTTCAATTATTTGGAAATTTATATGTAGTGCACCAAATCATAAATATTTATTAATGAGTGAAATGAAATACCAATTTTTCTAATTATCTTTGTGGTAGAATTTATTATAAATTTGCGAAAGCATAAAATAGTGTGTTATGGGAAGATTAGGACCAACCGAGATAATTTTAATAGTTGCAGTAATTTTGTTAATGTTTGGAGGTAAAAAAATTCCAGAATTAATGAAAGGATTAGGAACCGGAATTAAAGAATTCAAAAATGCAGCAAAGGAAACGCAACCGGCTGACAAAAAAGAAGACGAAACGAAATAATAAAAAGGCTTTTCAAATTATGAAAAGCCTTTTTTGTTTTAAATAACCATAGTCAATTGAATCCGTTTTCTATCTTCATCAACTTCCGTAACTTTCACCTGAACGTGTTGGTGTAATTTTACTACTTCGTTCACATCGCTCACAAAACCGGCTTTGAGTTGCGAAATATGAACCAAGCCGCTTTCCTTGATTCCAACATCCACAAAGCAGCCAAAATTGGTGATATTATTCACAATTCCAGGCAAAATCATTCCTGTTCTTAAGTCTTTTATAGATTTTACATTGGCATCAAATTCAAAAACTTTTGCGGATTTTCTGGGATCTAAACCTGGTTTTTCAAGCTCTTTTATAATGTCTTTCAATCCCAATAATCCAATTTCGGAAGTAATGTAATTCTCTGGTTTTATTAAAGCGGTTTTATCTTTATTGGCAATCAAATCGTGAACCGTCAATTTCAAATCTTTTGCCATTTTCTCCACAATTCCATACGCTTCAGGATGAACTGCCGAATTATCCAAAGGGTTTTTGGCATTTGAAATCCGAATAAAAGCAACTCCTTGTTGGTATGCTTTTTCTCCTAATCGCGGTACTTTTTTAAGTTGCTTTCTGTCTTCAAACGGCCCATTTTCTGAGCGATATTGAACAATGTTTTCTGCCAACTTCTCCCCTATTCCACTCACATAACTCAACAAATGTTTGCTCGCTGTATTGATATTTATTCCTACCGAATTAACGCAGCGAACAACCGTTGAATCTAATTCTTCCTTTAATTTGGTTTGATCTACATCGTGCTGGTACTGGCCTACGCCAATGGCTTTTGGGTCAATTTTTACCAATTCTGCCAGCGGATCCGAAAGGCGTCTCCCAATAGAAACAGAACCTCGCACCGTAACATCATAATTTGGAAATTCTTCTCTCGCAATTTTTGAAGCCGAATAAACCGATGCTCCAGCTTCAGAAACGATAAAAACTTGAACGGGTTTATCAAATGCAATTTTCTTAATAAAAAATTCTGTTTCTCGGGAAGCAGTTCCATTTCCAATTGAAATAGCGTCAATTTTATAAGAATTCACCATCGAACGAATTTTTTTCATCGCCATCACATCTTCTTTTTGAGGCGCATGCGGATAAATGGTTTCGTTGTATAATAAATCGCCTTTTTCGTCCAAACAAACAATTTTGCAGCCGCTTCGAAATCCAGGGTCAATGGCTAAAATTCGCTTTTCTCCCAATGGCGGCGCCAACAATAATTGACTCAAATTATTAGCAAAAACCTGAATAGAATTCGCATCTGCCTTCGCTTTTGCTTCTTGTAATGACTCGTTAGAAATAGCTGGATTTAGCAATCTTTTGAAACTATCCTGAATCGCTAATTGCAAATGTGGCGTAGTATCGTTGTTCCTTTTTATGATTAATTCATCGATAATTTCTAATGCTTCCGCACCTGAATTTTCCGAATCAACTTCAACTTTTAACTTTACAAATCCTTCGTTTTCAGCACGAAGCATTGCTAATAATCGATGCGATGGCGCCTTGGTTAAATTCTCGGACCAATCAAAATATTGATTGAATTTTTGTGCCGCCTCATCCTCTTTTTTCGACTTTACCACCTTGGTAGAAATGCTCGCTTTCCGCTGATACAATCGCCTCAACTGCTTCCGAACATAAATATTTTCGTTAATCCATTCGGCAATAATGTCGCGTGCGCCTTGCAACGCATCCTCTTCATTTACCACATTTGCATTCAAATATTGAGTTGAAATAAAATCGACATCATCATTGTTTTGCGCCATTATTATTTTTGCCAAAGGCTCCAATCCATTTTCTCGCGCCACATCCGCTCTAGTTTTTTTCTTCTTTTTATAAGGCAAATAAAAATCTTCCAGCTCTTGTAAATCAAAACTTTGTTGGATTTTTTGCTTTAATTCTGGCGAAAGCATTTTTTGCTCTTCAATCGACTTTAAAATCGCATCTTTTCGCTTTACAATCACCTCATATTCCTTCTGAAATTTGGCAATATTCTCTATAAAAACCTCATCAAGATTTCCAGTTTGGTCTTTTCGATACCTAGAAATAAACGGAATTGTGCAATCTTCTTGCAACAATTGAATGGTTTTTTGAATATTTATTGCCGAAGTAGCAACGAATTTTGAAATGAATTCTATGTTGGTCATTTTATTGTTTTTAATAATTTTAATGTTATTTTTAGCGGTAAACTACGTTATAAAATCTAAGTAATTCCCTCGGTTTATTACTTCAAAAGTAGCTTCTGGATATGCTTTTGCAAATGCTGTAGGAACTTTTGGTTTTTTAGTTTCGCTCCATTTGAATTCAAATCCTGCCAAATTATCTCCTATTTCTTCCAGCCAATCCAATTCTTGCTGATCGTAGGTGCGCCAAAAATAATTATTGGTTTTGATTTTTTGATACTGCTGCTTTTTTATTCGCTCTGACGCCAAATAATTTTCCCATAAACCACCGACATCATTTCTAAAATCAATCCTGTTGAAATTGTTGATAATTGTATTTCGAATGCCATTATCATAAAAATACCAGCGACTTGATTTCACGATTTCCTTTCTTAAATTTCTACTGAAACCATCAATTTTAAAGATAATAAATACCTTTGAAAGTAAATCTAAATAATTATAAACCGTGTTTTTTGATATTTGTAATTGATTTGCCAATTCTTGCATCGAAACCTCTTTTCCTAATTGATACGCCACCAATCGTAGTAAATCATAGATTTTATCGGAATGTTTTATGCCTTCAAAAACTAAAATATCTTTCAGTAAATAGGAATTTATTATTTCAAATAAATAGTCTTTTTTGTCCTCCCAATTTTCATATTGTTCCAATTCTGGGTAGCTTCCATAAATCAATCGTTGTTCTAATTTTTCGGTGGTTTGCTTGTAATTTTCATATAAAGAAAACTCAATTTGTGCCAATGGATACAAATAAATTGTGTTTTTTCTACCCACCAACGGCTCGCCTAATTTATTTGAAATATCAAACATTGAAGATCCTGTTGCAATGATTTTTATTCCGTCAATTGAATCTACAATCAACTTCAAAATCAAACCTATTTCAGGAATAATTTGCGCTTCGTCAATAACTAATAAATCAATGTTTTGAAGTAATCGACTGTAATTAGAAACCGAACGCTCTTTTAATAAATTTGCATCGATTATATCTTCGCCGTTCAGGTGTAAATATTTTTCTTTTGGAAGGGTTTCTAAATACGTTTTTATCAATTGAGTTTTTCCAACACGTCTTGCGCCCAATAAAATCAATACTTTATTGGGAATTAACTTCCGATGAAATTCTTCTAAAACCGCTCTTTTGAAATAATTTTGCATCTTTTTTGCTTTAATTACAAAACAAAGATATAAAAAAAATCGTAATTCAGTCAGTGCGTTGACCAAATTAACGTTAATTCAGTCAGTGCGTTGACTGAATTAACGTTAATTCAGTCAATAGGAATTAATAAAAAAGTAAAAAACACATTATAAACTTAAAATTTATTGGTTTGATTTGCAAAATTTAGTTTGCACATTTAAATTTTTGATTGGAAAAATTAGCTACAGATTCACTGATTTTTAAATCATTTTTAATCTATGAATCTGTTGCTAAAAATTAGAAAATTATTCGCTATTCATAAAAAATACTTCACTTTATAAAATATTTTGATACAAAAACAAATTGATTGAATAAGATTAAAATTTACATTAATTTTAAAATCTGTGAATCTGTGGCTATAAAAAAGTTTTGTAATTAACAACTGATTTTATCAACTCTATTTTGGTGTCTTCCGCCTTCAAAATCGGTGTTTAGGAAAGTTTGAACCATTTCTACAGCTTGCGGAATTGAAGTATAACGGGCTGGAATACTAATAATATTTGCATTATTATGTTGTCGTGCTAAAACCGCAATTTCTTTCATCCAACACAATGCAGCACGAATTCCTTGATGTTTATTGGCAGACATTGCAATTCCGTTTCCGCTTCCGCAAATAATAATTCCAAAATCTGATTTTTTAGATTCAACATCTAATGCAACGGGATGTGCAAAATCTGGATAATCTACACTATCTGCCGAATCGGTTCCGTAATTAGTAACTTCATAACCATTTGCCTTGAGCATATCAACAATTGCTTTTTTATATTCTGGTCCAGCGTGGTCGTTTCCAATAGAAATTTTCATAGTTGTAAAGTGTTGTGTTTTCGATACAAATTTACCAAAAGAAAAGCGAGAATTACATTCCTATTATTTTTATTTACATAAATTATAAACAAGTTGAAAATCAATTAGTTCCCTTTTTTTCATTGGTTTTAATGTAATTTAAATGTTAATTTAATGTAATGTTAACAACACTTACTAACTGTTTGATAATCAGTTAACCTTAATTTAACAATTTCTGTTCATAACTTTATATAGAATTTTACAACTATTTTTAGGTTGTATTGTATTAATTCGTAATCAAAAATTGGATTGAATAAAACTAATTTAGTTTGATGAATTTTTAGAAAAGTTATAACTATAAAAATGAGTTTTATTAACAATTTTTAACTTTTAACTTATTTACAAAAAGTAGAATATAAAGATTATTAACCGTTGTTAATTAAAATTTAGAAAAGCTTATTTTAGAACTCATTAGATAAAAATAAGTATGTTTATAACTTTATGTAAATAAATATAACTTGAAAACAACACTCAAAAAAATAATTTTATTGTAGCTATTAACACGCTATAATAACCATTAAAAAATAATTTTAAATTTAATTTTCTTTTTGTTGTATTATATATCTGTTGATAACATTTGAGAAATTAAAATTTTAAAAATCATTTAAACGATATTTAAATTGTTGTTCAATTCATCTAAAATAGTTTGAACTGTTTCAAAATCGTTAGGATGAATTTTTAGTTGAATTCCACCGTAAGCGTAACTTGCCAATGGATTAACAGAAACCAAAGTTTCATTGAGAAAGAAAAATACAATTCCTTCATTTTGTAAAATAGATTTTAACACGATAATTTCGTGAGGAAAATTAAAAGTTGCAATAGTTACAAATTCTTCCATTTTTATTTATTTTTTATAAAGGTACTGCGAATAGCATTGGTAAGAGAATTTAGTCTTTAAAAGTTATATTTTATTTAAAACTCGGACTTATCAACAAACAACTGCTAACTATTTTGTAAATTTCAACTTTTAAGAAAAGAATTATGAGTAAAAGACTAAGAAAACCAGTCAAAAAACAAGCTGATTTAACAGATAAAATAGTAAAAATATTAGCACAAAATGCCAATAAAGCTTTCAATTATAAGCAAATAGGAATTAAATTAGAATTAGATGATACACAAAGTAGAAATCAAATTATTAAAGATTTAAAGATTCTTGTAGCTCAAAAAAAAATAGACGAAATAGAACCTGGAAAATATTTAGTTGTAGAAGCAAGTAAAGATTATTACGAAGGTCAGATAGATATGACGGGTAGGAAAACCGCTTATTTTGTTTGTCCAGAATTTACAGAAGATGTGTTTATTCCAACTAATAATTTGAACCACGCTTTAGATGGCGACACCGTAAAAGTGTATGTTTATAACAAACGACAAGGAAAACGTGCCGAAGGAGAAGTTATAGAAGTTATAGAAAGAAAGAAAACTGATTTTGTAGGAGTAATAGATATTCAGAAGAATTTTGCCTTTGTATCGACTGCAAATCCAAAAATGTACACTGATATTTTTATTTCAAAAGACAAATTAGGCGATGCTGAAAATGGAGATGTAGTTTTAGTTCATATTGAAGATTGGCCAGCAAGAGCCGACAGCCCGTTTGGTTCTGTAATAAAAGTTTTAGGAAAACCAGGCGAACACAATACCGAAATTCACGCCATTTTAGCAGAATATGGTTTACCTGCAGAATTTCCATTAGAAGTGGAAGTATTTGCTCAAAAAATAGATACTTCTATCCACGAAAGTGAAATTGCAAAGCGTCGAGATATGCGCGATACATTGACTTTTACAATTGATCCAAAAGATGCAAAAGATTTTGATGATGCGTTATCATTTAAAATATTAGAAAATGGAAACTATGAAATTGGAATTCATATTGCCGATGTTTCCCATTATTTACAAGAAGGAACAATTTTAGATAATGAAGCCTATAATCGAGCAACATCTGTATATTTAGTAGATAGAGTTATTCCGATGTTACCTGAAGTTTTGTCAAATTTTGCGTGTTCTTTGCGTCCAAACGAAGAAAAATATACTTTTTCAGCTATTTTTGAATTAGATAAAAAGGCGAATATTAAAAAGAGTTGGTTTGGTAGAACAGTGATAAATTCTAATCAGCGATTTGCTTATGAAGAAGCGCAACATATCATTGAAACCAAAGAAAATACGATTCCTATTGAAACTTCAATCACAGGAAGTGCTTATAAAGTTTCGGACGAAATTGTTTTTGCTACATTAAAATTAGATGAATTGGCAAAAATTATGCGTGAAAATAGAATGAATAACGGAGCGATTTCTTTTGATAAAGTAGAAGTAAAATTCAACCTTTCGGAAACAGGAAATCCTGAAGGTGTTTATTTTAAAACTTCTAAAGATTCTAATCATTTGATAGAAGAATTTATGCTTTTGGCAAATAAAAAAGTTTCAGAATTTATTGGACTTCAAAAAAAGACTTTTGTTTACAGAATTCACGACGAACCAAATGAAGATAAACTTTTGGCGATGCAAGAATTAATTAAAAAGTTTGGTTATGAAGTTGATTTCAATTCAGGTTCGGTAGCCCAAGCTTTAAATAATTTAATGAAAGAAGTTAATGGTAAAAAAGAACAAAACTTAATAGATACATTAGCAATTCGTTCGATGAGTAAAGCCAAATATTCGACAGACAATATTGGACATTACGGTTTGGCTTTTGAATATTATTCACATTTTACTTCACCAATTCGTCGTTATCCCGATGTAATGGTTCATAGATTATTGCAATTTTATTTAGATGGAGTAAAGTCAGCGGATATAGAATTATATGAATCAAAATCTATTCATTGTTCTCAAATGGAAGGTTTGGCAACAAAGGCAGAACGTGATTCTATCAAATATATGCAAGTAAAATATATGCAAGATCATAAAGATCAAGAGTTTTTAGGAGTTATATCAGGCGTCACAGAATTTGGAATTTTCGTAGAAATTATCGAAAATAAATGTGAAGGAATGGTAAGAATCCGTGAAATAAAAGATGATTATTATATTTTTGACGAAAAACAATATGCACTTGTTGGTCAAAGTACTAAAAACGTATTGCAACTTGGCGATGAAATTTATGTAAAAGTAAAAACTGCCGATTTAGTGAAAAAACAGTTGGATTTCTATTTTTTAAGACAAAATAATAATGAAGAACTATAAGTTAATTATAATTTTATTGCTTTCTCAAATTGGTTTTTCACAAGAAAACACCACCAAAAATTTAGGCGATTTCGATGCTGTAAAAGTGTTTGATAAAATTTCGCTTCAGCTGATTCCGTCTGAGGAAAACAAAATAGAATTATCAGGAAAAAATAGTTCAGAAGTTGAAATTGTAAACAATAACGGCGAATTAAAAGTAAGAATGCCAATTGGTAAATTCTTATCTGGCGAGGATGTTACGGCGTTATTTTTTTATAAAAACATTCAAAGTTTAGATGCTAGCGAAGGTTCTTATATTTCAAGTGAAAAAGCAATAAAACAAATTTCATTTTCATTAAATGCTAAAGAAGGAGCCGAAATTAAACTAAAATTAGACGTTCAAAAATTGAGTATTCGTGCCACTTCTGGAGGAATAATTAATTTAGAAGGAACGGCTAAAAACCAAGATATTGTAATTTCTTCAGGTGGAGTTTTAAATGCAAAAGACTTACAAACCGAGCAAACAAATGTCGCTATTAGCGCTGGCGGAACTGCCGATATTCGTGCTTCGGAATTGGTAGATGCAAAAGTAAGAGCTGGCGGAACGATCACCATTTTTGGTAAACCGAAACAAATTAACCAAAAAACGGTTTTAGGCGGCTCAATCAATAAAAGCAATAGATAATATTTTTAAATTTGTAATAATTCGATTCTAAATTTTATTAATGATTCAAGACATTTTAACAGCAATTCCACTCGGAATTTTTTTAAGTTTTCTTATTGGCCCTGTTTTCTTTGTGTTGCTTGAAACAAGTGCAGTTAAAGGATTTAGAGCTGCTTTGGTATTTGATTTAGGCGTTGTTTTAGCAGATATTTTCTTTATTTTAATTGCTTATTTCAGTAGTTATAGATTGATTCAAAGCTTGAAAAACGA
This sequence comes from Flavobacterium sp., assembly GCA_044373975.1. Taxonomy (GTDB): domain Bacteria; phylum Bacteroidota; class Bacteroidia; order Flavobacteriales; family Flavobacteriaceae; genus Flavobacterium. The sequence continues at coordinate 17,495 of JBILPJ010000007.1, forward strand.
TCCTGCTATTTTCATTTTTGGAGGAATTTTAATGCTGACGTATGGTTTAATTTCCTTTATAAAACTTCGGAAAATCACTTCAAAAGTAAACGAAGACGATGTTGAGATTGTATTCCAAAAAAAGAATTATCGAGCGCTTTTTATCAAAGGATTTTTATTAAATTTTATTAATGTTGGCGTACTTCTTTTTTGGTTTTTAATACTAATTACTATTGGACCAAAACTAGAATTAGAAACGTCAAGAATGCTTACTTTTTTCACTTCTGTAATTTTGACTTATTTATTTGTTGATATGGGTAAAATACTATTAGCCAAACAATTAAAACACAAAATGACCCCAACAAATATTCTGAATATCAAAAAATTAATAAGCATTTTATTGATACTTTTTGGAATGACAATAATGCTTCAAGGTTGGTTTCCAAGCGACCAAAAAATGGTTAAAAAGGCGTTGGAGAAAATGGAGTAAATACATTATAATCTTTTTAACTATTTATGTGTTTAATTGGTTATATTTGAATAAAATACAATTTGACGTTTGTTAGATTAAATCAAACCTTTTTAGGTGGATTGGATCCATTTTATGGCTGGTATATACAAGTTATGGACAAATTTCCCAGAAACGTAGAAAACGATTGTAAAATCGATCAAGATAATGATTACAATGAATAGTTAATATTAAAACTTTAAAATATATGTTGAATTTTTTAAAATTAGGAAATGAATTTATTAAACTAGCAAATTCATTTGGAGAAATTTATGTTGAAGTAAACAAATTGCAACCACTTTTTGAAAAAAGTGAAGAAGATTTGATTAGATTAAAAAACAATTATAAATTGGAAATATTAAGCCTAGCATATTTCGCAAATAAAGAGATTGTTAAAAGAATGGACAAAAATGGATGGGATTTAGAAGCTGTATTAATAGTTAATAAAATTAGTTCAAACAAAATAACTATAATGTATGCGTGGAATCAAACAATAACAAAATTGCATATGCTCATAGGTATATTTGAACTTCAAGATGAATATGAAGACATTAAAAGTAATGGCCCTCTGTGTGGTATAATTGAAAATTACATCGACAATGAGAAGAAAATAAATAATCGTTTTAGAAGTTAACATATATAAAATCTGCCCATAACAGCTAGAGTTTCGTTGCGTGCGCAGCACGAACAATTAAACTCGTGTTGAAACCGCCTCGTCGGACAAGTTGAACCGATTGTACGTCCGCCACAATGTGGAGTTATTGTAAACTTTTAATAGGATTAAAAGATTATGATTTAGAAGAAGAATTCAATTATCTTTTGAAGTAAATAACAATCATTTGAAGTATTTTGGCAATGAATTTATACATTTATATATCTGATTTTATATGAAAAATATTGATAAAAATAGTTTAGAAAATGCGTTTCGTTTATTCGATTCGAATGCTATTGATAAAATCGAAGTAGGAACCACAAAGGGTCTTATGGAAATTCATCATTATCTTTTCAATGGTTTATACGGCTTTGCTGGAAAAGTGCGCACTCATAACATATCGAAAGGTGGTTTTAGATTTGCAACCGCTTTGTATTTGAACGAAATTTTGGTAAAAATTGAACAAATGCCAGAGAACAATTTCGAGGAAATTATAGCAAAATACATTGAAATGAATATTGCGCACCCTTTTATGGAAGGCAACGGAAGAACAATGCGTATTTGGCTCGATATGATTTTAAAAGCGAGACTTAAAAAATTAGTAAATTGGCAATTTGTTGACAAGTCATTTTACTTACAAGCTATGGAAAGAAGTCCGATTAATGGTTTGGAATTAAGAACTTTATTAAGTGAAAATTTAACTGATGAAGTAAATAATAGAGAAGTTATTTTTAAAGGAATTGAGCAATCCTATTATTATGAGGGATATGAGAAAGATGAAGATTAATAATTTAAAAGCGAGAGAACATCACAAAACCAAACATCTAAAACTTGGTGCTTTCTCTTATAATCATACCTTTTCTTTTTAATTTTTGAATTAGTTTTAACACTCAAAACCAAATAGATAGAATAAATAATTGTATTTTTGAAACACTAATACGTTGCGTTATGGATATTGAATTAAACATACTAAATAAAAAATTGGAATTAATCCAATGGCTTTCCTCTATTGAAGACTCGTCAATTATTGAAAAAATAATGGAATTGCGAAAAAAAGAAAATAAAGATTGGTGGGATTCAATTTCTGAAAACGAAAAAAAAGCTATTGAAAGCGGATTAAAAGATGCTGATTCTGGAAAACTAAATCCCCATTCAAATGCCAGAAAACTATATGAAAAATGGCTATAAAATTCTTTGGACTGATTTTGCGCTCAAAGAATTAGAAAATACAATTATCTATTTAGAAGAAAATTGGACACAAAGAGAAATCCAAAAATTAGCCATTACTATTGAAGAGATATTAATCCTGATTTCACAAAATCCAAATTTATTTCAAATTTCAGAATTTAAAAAAGACATTCGAAGAGTTGTAATTTTATCCCATAATACCTTGTATTATAGATTAAAAAACAACCAAATTGAAATTATTTCGTTTTTTTCCAATAGACAAAAACCAAAAAAATAGGTTGAAATATAAAAAAACCAATTTTTCTTGAAGGTTTAAGAATCATATCAACCAGATTCGATTATAAGTTTAATTAATTTCCCAAAAAAATTTCAATAAAAAAACCCTCAAGTTTCCTTGAAGACTTTAGAATCACATCTTCCAGATTCGAACACCGCTTTAATTAATTTTTCCTAAAAATTTACACCAAAAAAAACCCTCAAGTTTCCTTGAAGGTTTTAGAGGCATCGTCCGGATTCGAACCGGAGTAGGAGCTTTTGCAGAGCCCAGCCTAGCCACTCGGCCACGACGCCATTATTTAATTGGATTGCAAAAATAGGAAATAATTTTGAATTTTAAATTTTAAATTTTGAAAAATTTCGATTCCCCAATTTTTGGCAGGCGACTTAATTTCTATATTCTTCTAATTCGATAGTAACTGCTTCAACATCACCACCAATAGGAGGATTCAACTTTGAAACACCCAATACAATTCGGGAAACTGATGGAATTTTTGCAAATATTTTTGTGATTATTCGATGCCCGACGTGTTCTAATAAATGCGAACGAATCGCCATTTCTTCCTCGACAATTTGATTTAAAAGCACATAATCAACCGTATCTTTCAAATCATCCGACAAACACGATTTCCTTAAATCGGTTTTAATTTCTAAATCAACCGAATAATCCGAACCAATTTTACCTTCCTCAAGCAAGCATCCGTGATACGAGAAAGTTCTAATATTTTTAAGTTTTATTGTACCCATTTTATTGTTTTAATTTTGTGGTATTTGGATCTTGGTGATTGTTGGTTATAGCTTGAATCGAAACCGTTTTTTCTGATTCGTCAACTGTAAAATGAATCAAATAAGGGAATTTTTTTAAAGGCAGGACACGTACAATATTGTATTTTTCTTCAAAAAAAGGAAAGTTATTCAACGTTAAAGAATGGTTTTTGAATTCTTTATAAAATAATTTACCTAACCCTTTTCTTATTGATTCATAATAAAAAGCGGCTTCACGAACTTCTTGTTTTGCTCTTGGAAGAATTAAAGTTTTATATTTTTCTTTTAAAGCCATTTTTTGTCCAACTCTTTTAAAGCATCTTCTAAAAGAATATAATCCTCTGGTTTAGCATTTTTTATACGTTCTAAAACCATTTCTTGTTGCCACAATGGAACCTCATAAATGTTTTCATCATCTATTGAAACTTCAGGAACGTGCTTGAAAAAATTAATAAAAGTTTCATAAAAATCGTCTGGAATTGTAACGGTTAATTGTCTCATAGCTTTTGTTTTATACAAAAATACTAATAAATTCAATTCAAATTCTATTATCTTAAAGTCTTTTATCTCTCATCTAAATTTTTATCTTTGCATTTCAATTTAGAAAATTATGTCAACCGAAGAGAAATCACTTCATTTTATTGAACAAATTATTGAAGACAGCTTAGCAAGTGGTTTTCCTCAAGATAAATTACGTTTTCGTTTTCCGCCAGAACCTAATGGCTATTTGCATATTGGTCACGCCAAATCTATTTGTTTGAATTTTGGTTTAGGATTACGGTACAATGCGCCCGTAAATTTGCGTTTTGACGATACGAATCCCGCGAAAGAAGAACAAGAATATGTTGATGCTATCAAAGAAGATTTGCAATGGTTGGGTTTCCAATGGGCTGAAGAACGGTATGCGTCGGACTATTTCCAACAATTATACGATTGGGCAGTTGCGATGATAAAAAACGGAAAAGCCTATGTTGACAGTCAATCCTCTGAAGATATGGCGGCTCAAAAAGGAACGCCAACGCAACCAGGAGTTGATGGACCTTACAGAAACCGTTCGGTTGAAGAAAACTTATCGCTTTTTGAAGCTATGAAAAAAGGAGATTTCCCAGAAGGAAGTCACGTTTTGAGAGCTAAAATTGATATGAAATCTACGAATATGTTAATGCGAGATCCTTTAATGTATCGGATTTTACACCGCCATCACCACAGAACAGGAAACGATTGGAAAATCTATCCTATGTACGATTATGCTCACGGTGAAAGCGATTATATCGAGCAAATTTCTCATTCTATTTGTACTTTAGAATTTGTAATGCACCGCGAATTATACAATTGGTTTTTAGATCAAATTTACACCGAACTTGATTCAGCTTATACCATTAAAGTAAGACCAAACCAATACGAATTTGCGCGTTTGAACTTGAATTATACTGTAATGAGCAAACGAAAACTCTTGCAATTGGTTCAAGAAAATATTGTAAATGGTTGGGACGATCCAAGGATGCCGACTATTTCAGGTTTGAGAAGACGCGGTTTTACAGCCAATTCTATTCGTAAATTTTGTGAAACTATTGGAGTTGCAAAACGGGAGAATGTGATTGATGTTTCGCTTTTGGAATTTTGCTTTCGTGAAGATTTAAATAAAACTGCGCCTCGAGTTATGGCAGTTTTAGATCCAATTAAAGTTGTAATTACCAATTATCCTGAAGGAAAAGAAGAATTATTGGAAGCTGAAAACAATCAAGAAGACGAAAGTGCAGGTTTTAGGAAAGTGCCGTTTTCAAGAGAAATTTATATCGAAAGAGAAGACTTTTTAGAAGAAGCACCCGCTAAATTTTTCCGATTATCAATTGGTAAAGAAGTACGATTGAAAAATGCGTATATCATTAAAGGAGAAAGCGTTATAAAAGATGCTGATGGAAATATCACTGAAATTCACGTTACGTATGACGAAGACAGCCAAAGCGGAAGTGGAAGTGAAGCAAGTCAAAGAAAGGTTGCGGGAACGTTGCATTGGGTTTCTATTCAACACGCAATTCAAGCCGAAGTTAGAATGTACGACCGCCTTTTTATTGATGAAGCGCCCGACAGTCACAAGGAGAAAAACTTCTTAGAATTTATGAATTCTAATTCTTTACAAATTGCAAATGGATTTGTAGAACCAAGTTTGGCAAGCGTAAAATCGGGAGATAAATTCCAATTTCAACGCCTTGGTTATTTCAATGTTGATAAGGATTCAACGGCTGAAAAATTAGTATTTAACAGAACTGTTGGACTAAAAGACGCTTGGGAAGAAAAAGGTAAAAAAGAAGAAAATTTATTGATGTCGATGCAAAAAGAAATCAATAAATATGTTAAAGAAAAGGATGAAAAAACGGCAAATTTGATATTAGAATCCATCGTTGAAAACATTAAAAGTGTTGATAATTTCAGTTTAATTTGTCAAACTATTGTCAAAAATGTGAAAAACGACAACAACGCATTATTATTTTCAAATTTGATTTTGCATTATTCTGATAAAATTCAATTTAAAGATATAGAATCGGAAGCGTTAACAAAATTATATTCAATGTCGTTAAAAAGTCAAATGCCGTCGGTTAGATATTTTGCAATTCTAAATTTGAATAGTGATTTAGAAAATTTAATCGATTTTAAAACGAAACTTTCAGAATTGAAACTTTCAGAAAAAAACGAAAAAGTTTTAGAAGTTTTGAAATAATTAAAAATAGAGTTTAACAAATAAAAGGCACTTCATTGAGGTGCTTTTTCTATTATTACTATTTATGATTGAAATTATAAAACCGATAGTTTTATCCAATCAAAACCTGATTTCACAGCTTAATTTTAAGTAATTATTTTGATTTTTATGACCCGAATTACCATTTGATGAAAATCTATTTATTACGACGCTTTATTTCGTTTTTCATCATAAAAATAGACACTTTAACGGCTTCTTAACGGATTACCTTTTATTAATCTGTATCTTTATGTGAAAGTAACTTTTAATAATAGAAATTATGTCAAACAACACAGGGAATACAGTTTTAGCTCTTTTAGCAGGAGCTGTGGTTGGAGCAGGAATTGGAATTTTATTTGCTCCGGATAAAGGTTCACGAACCCGAGAAAAAATAAAAGGAGGTTTTGACGATGCAAAAACTGATTTGAAGCACAAATTAGAAAATGCAACTAATTCTTTCAAAAGAAAATTCTCGAATGCAAAGTATGATTTGGAAGACACCTACGAAGATTTGGTTTCAAATATGAGCCATAAATCCGAAGATGTAATTTCTTTCTTAGAAACAAAACTTTCCGATTTAAAAAATCAAAACGCAAAAATGCATAAATAAATTCCAACTATGGCTTTTGAAGAATTAGAACAAAATACAGAAAACATCCGAACAGAAACGCAAGAGTATATTGAGAGTAATCTAGCCTATTACAAGCTGAAAAGTTTTAAAGTGGCGATGAAATCTATGACTTTGATTTTGAAAATTACCTTAATGGTTTTATTTTTATTGATGGTTTTGTTGTTTTGTTCCATCGCAGGAGCTTTTGCAATTGGCACTTATTTAGGAAGTAATGCATTGGGTTTTTTAACGGTTGGAGGAATTTATCTACTTTTCACTTTGATTGTATATTTATTTAAAGACAAAATTATTGAAGGACCGATTTTAGAGAAATTTTCAGAAATCTTTTTTAACGACTAATTATGGCTACCAAAAAATATTCGTCTTACGCTGAAATAGATCGTGATTTAGAAATTTTGAAATTACAAAGCGAAATTAACTATCAAAAAATTGCTTTAAGTATCGAAAAAACAAAAGAGAATCTATCTCCTAAAAACATTCTAAACGAAGTTGTTGGTTCTTTTAAACCGCTACTTTCAGAATGGTACGTTACAACTTTTAAACTCATTATCCCTTTTATTATCAAATGGATAAAAAACAGAAAAAGAGGCGATTAAGCCTCTTTTTTTATTGAATTTCACCACAAATTTACTCTTCTGTTTCTGAAGTTTCATTTGAAGTATCTTCTTCCTGATGTTTTTCTACATTTCTTGCTTTTGGTTTTTTCATCCCCGATTTCATAGATTCTCCAACTAAATTACTAGCCGTAAAACTAGCTACCATATTATTCAACATATCGCTTCCTGCTTGAGGTGAATTTGGCAATAATATCAAATTTGAGTTTGTGTCGGCGCCAATTGCTTGTAAAGTATCATAATGTTGAGTAACCACAATTAATGCTGAAGCCTCTTGAGAATTTATTCCTACTTTATTCAAAACGTCCACACTTTCCACCAAACCTTTCGCAATTTCTCGTCTTTGGTCTGCAATTCCCTGACCTTGCAAGCGTTTGCTTTCAGCCTCAGCTTTTGCTTTAGCAACAATTCTAATTCGCGATGCTTCTGCTTCAAATTCAGCTACTGTTTTTTCTCGATCAGCAGCATTTATTCTGTTCATTGCATTTTTTACCTGAATATCTGGATCAATATCGGTCACTAAAGTATTGATAATTGTGTAACCGTAAGTGGTCATCGCTTCATTTAATTCCCCTTTTACTGCAATAGCAATATCGTCTTTTCTTTCAAAAACGTCATCAAGAATTAATTTTGGAACTTCCGCCCGAACCACATCAAATACATAAGAAGTAATCTGATCGTGAGGATATTCCAATTTATAAAAAGCATCGTAAACGGTATCTTTCACAACCATAAATTGAACAGAAACTTTTAGTTTTACGAAAACATTGTCTTTCGTTTTGGTTTCAATTACAACATCTAATTGTTGGATTTTTAGATTTACACGTCCAGCAATTCTGTCAATTAAAGGAATTTTTAATTGCAAACCAGAAGTCCGCACACTCAAAAATTTCCCAAAACGTTCAATTACTGCTGATGTTTGTTGCTTCACTGTAAAGAAAGACGAGAAAAGCACGAATAACCCAAAGGTTAAAAATAGAATAATGAAAATGTTGCCCATAAGATTTTATCGATTTAAATTAGCTGTTAAAGTACTAAAATTAAATCCAAAATATCATTTATTAACATTTCTGTAGGAATAACAATTGTATTATAAATTCAAAAACAGAAAAAGAGGCGATTAAGCCTCTTTTTTATGAATTATAAATGCCAATTATAAACTTATAATCGCCTTTTGAATTCTTTTTATTGTTTCGTCTTTTCCTATAAAAGCCACGATGTCAAACAAATGTGGACCTTTCAAAGCACCAACCAAACTCAATCGGAACGGCTGCATTATTTTTCCCATTCCAATTTCATTTGCAGTCATCCAATCTTTCACAATTGTTTCGATTGTTTCTGTCGTAAAATCTTCAATTGTTTCTAAAATAGCAATTAATTGTTGCATTAATTCGGGTGTTTCTTCCTTCCAATTTTTAGATGCTTTTTCATCGTAAACCGTTGGTGCCACAAAGAAAAAGTCGGATAAATCCCAAAATTCTGATACAAAATTAGCTCTTTCTTTTATCAATGAAACCACTTTCGTTAAATGTGCCTCAGACGCTGCAATGCCATTTGAAGCTACGATTGGAGCAAATGATTTCGCCAAACTTTCATCGCTTTGCATTTGCAAATAATTATGATTGAACCATTTATTTTTTTCTGGATCAAATTTTGCACCAGCTTTATGAACACGATTCAAATCGAATTTTTCAACCAATTCTTCTAATGAAAATAGTTCTTGTTCTGTGCCGTCATTCCAACCCAATAATGCTAAAAAGTTGATAACCGCTTCTGGAAAAAATCCATTTTCACGATATCCAGACGAAATTCCTTCTTCCGTTTTCCATTCTAATGGAAACACTGGAAAACCTAATTTATCGCCATCACGTTTTGATAATTTCCCATTTCCAATAGGTTTTAAAATCAAAGGCAAATGTGCAAATTCAGGCGCTTCCCAACCAAATGCACGGTACAATAAAACGTGTAAAGGCATTGACGGCAACCATTCTTCGCCACGAATTACGTGTGACGTTTCCATCAAATGGTCATCTACAATATTCGCCAAATGATACGTTGGCATTCCGTCACTTTTGAATAAAACTTTATCGTCTAAAACGTTGGTTTCAAACTTTACATCACCACGAATAATGTCTTTTAAATGCAACGTTTCGTCAACAGGTGTTTTAAAACGGATTACATATTCTTCATTATTTGCAATTCTTTTCAGCGTTTCCTCATTTGAAATCACCAAAGAAGTATCTAATTTTTCACGATTGTGATGATTGTAAATAAATGTTTTTCCTTGCTCTTCGTGTTGTTTTCTATGTAAATCCAACGCTTCGGAAGTATCAAATGCATAATACGCCCAACCCGAATTAATTAGTTCGTCAGCATATTTTTTGTACAAATGTTTTCTTTCGCTTTGACGATATGGTCCAAATTTTTCATTTTTACCAATAGTTTCATCAGGTGAAATTCCGAGCCATTCCAACGCTTCCAAAATATAACTTTCTGCGCCTGGAACAAATCGATTTTGGTCGGTATCTTCAATTCTCAAATAGAAAATCCCGCCATTTTGCTTGGCAAATAAATAGTTGAATAAAGCGGTACGAACACCACCAATATGTAAAGGTCCAGTTGGACTTGGTGCAAAACGCACGCGAACTTGCTTTGACATTTTTGTAAATTTTTAGCAAAGATACAATTTCAATTAGTCAATTAAAGAATTTGAATTGGTGATAATTGAAAGCTTGTTTTAACTTAAAGAATCAAAACAGACATATTTTATTGCATATCAATTATTATTTAATCCTTTTTTTATGCTAATAAATTGAAATAGTTTGCTGTATCACAACACTTTACAACCTTTAAAAATTAACTTTTTCTAATACAGATAAAATCGTAATTTTATCGGTTATAAAAATAATCATTTAGCCATTGGAAGCATCAGTTTCAATATACCAAAAATTAGAGGCTTTTATAAAAAAGTATTACACAAATGAATTGCTTCGAGGCATTATTTTCTTCGTTGGTTTTGGCTTGTTGTATTTATTATTTACACTTTTTATAGAATATTTTCTTTGGTTGAAACCAATGGGAAGAACGATTTTATTTGCCGTTTTTATTTCAGTTGAAGTATTCTTATTATTTCGATTTATAGCTTTTCCAATATTCAAATTATTGAAACTTCAAAAAGGGATTGATTTCAAAGAAGCATCGTCTATAATTGGAACACATTTTACAGAAGTAAGCGATAAATTGACCAATTTCTTGCAACTTTCTGATGCGGAACACAATCAAGACAAATCTGAATTGCTTTTGGCGTCTATTGAACAAAAAGCAAATATGTTGCAGCCAATTCCTTTTGGAAATGCAATTAATTTTAATGCAAACAAAAAATATTTACCACTTGCTTTACTTCCAATATTGTTTTTTGCCTTCTTTTATATTTCTGGAAACAGCAAAATTTTATCTCAAAGTTTAAATCGCGTCGTTCATTTCAAACAACAATTTCTTCCGCCAGCACCTTTTAAATTTGTAGTTTTAAATAAAGATTTGCAAACCGAACAAAATAAAGATTTCGTTTTTAAAGTAAAATCTGAGGGGAAAATATTTCCAGAAAACGCAATGATTTTTATTGGCGACGAAAGTTATTTTATGGAAAGCAACGCCAATGGTGAATTTCAATTCAAAATTGAGAAGCCAACAACCAATGTTTCGTTTCATGTGGAAGCGAACGAAGTTTCATCGGAAGAGTTTGAATTATCGGTTATAACTGTTCCGTCAATTTCAAATTTGGAAATGGTTTTAAATTTTCCATCGTATTTAAATAAAAAATCTGAAATCATTAAAGGAACAGGAAATGCGGTACTTCCCGAAGGAACTTTTGTAACTTGGAAAATGAATACGATTGCCACGCAAAGTGTAAAATGGTCGGATTTGAAATCTAATTATTCATTTTTGAAAGATGATAATTTATTTAAATTAACTAAAAATATTTCTCAAAATACTGAATATAATATAGTTACATCTAATAATAAAGTGCAAAATTACGAGAAATTGAATTATCAAATTTCTGTAATCAAAGACCAGTTTCCAACGATTAATGTGAACAATGCGCCAGACAGTTTGAAGGTTTCTAAAAGCTATGTTTTGGGTCAAATTTCAGATGATTATGGGTTGTCAAAACTTCAAGTTATTTACTACGAAAAAGACAAACCACAAACAGCAAAACGTGCAACAATCGCCGTTAAAAAAGACATTTACGATCAATTCGTTTTCGCGTTTCCAAGCAATCTTCCTGTGGTTCAAGGCGTTTCTTATGAATATTATTTTGAGGTTTTTGATAACGATGCGCTTCACAATTTCAAAAGTTCAAAATCATCTGTTTTTTATAACAGAGTTGCTACTGACGAAGAGAAAGAAGATCAAATTTTGCAAGAGCAAAACAACAATATCAACAGTTTAGAAAAGTCTTTAAAAAACCAAGACAAACAAATTTCTGAAATTGAAAAGTTGCAAAAAAACGGAAAAGAGAAGGAAAGTTTAGAATTCAAAGACCAACAAAAAGTAAATGATTTCATCAAACGTCAAAAACAACAAGACGAAATGATGAAGGAATTTGCCAAAAAGATGGAAGAAAATTTAGATAAATTTAAAACCGATAAAAAAGACGAATTCAAAGAAGAACTTGAAAAGCGCTTGGAAAAAGCGGATAAAGATTTAGAGAAAAACCAAAAATTATTGGACGAACTAAAAGAGTTGAACGATAAAATTAAGAATGAAGAATTGTTTGACAAATTAGAAAAATTCAAACAAACGAGTAAAGACCAAACCAAGAATTTAGAGCAATTGGTTGAGTTAACCAAGAAATATTACGTTGAAAAAAAGGCAGAACAAATTGCAGATAAATTAGATAAATTAGCGGACAAGCAAGATAAATTAGCCGAAAACGAAAAGGATAATAAAGCCGAAAAGCAAGACGAAATCAATAAGGAATTTGATAAAATCCAAGAAGATTTAAAGGAATTGGAAAAAGAAAATAAGGAATTGAAAGCGCCTGTTGATCTTCCAAAAGATGCTGAAAAAGAAAAAAGTATTGACGAGGATTTGAAAAAAGCATCAGACGAATTACAAAAAGATAAGAAAGATAAAGCCAAACCAAAACAGAAAAGTGCCGCCAAAAAGATGAAGGAAATGGGCGGTCAAATGATGGAAAGTATGGAGGGCGGAGAAATGGAGCAACTTGAAGAAGACGTTAAAATGTTGCGTCAAATCCTTGATAATTTATTGGCATTTTCGTTTTCTCAAGAAGATTTAATGAAACAGTTCAAAGGTTTGAAACGTGGTTCACCGTCGTTTAATAAAGATTTAAAAATCCAACAAAACCTAAAACAACAGTTCAAACACGTTGACGATAGTTTGTTTGCAATGTCTTTAAGAAATCCAAAAATCGCTGAAGATGTCACTAAAGAAATCGGAAATGTGCATTATAATATCGACAAGGCTTTGGATAGTTTTGTTGATTCGCAAATTCCAAAAGGACTTTCGCACCAACAATATACGATTTCGGCAGCAAACAAATTAGCTGATTTCTTAAGCGATGCCTTAAATAATATGCAATCCGAAATGCAAATGTCTGGTGCTGGAAAAGGCGGAAAACCAAAACCAGGCAAGGGGCAAGGCTCGGGAATGCAACTTCCAGACATTATAAAAAAGCAAGAAGGTCTTAGCGAAAAGATGAAAGAAGGAATGAAAAAAGGTAAAAAGCCTGGAGACGGAAAGAAACCTGGCGATGGGAAAAAACCTGGCGAAGGTCAGAAACCGGGTGAAGGTGATAAAGGAAAATCTGGCAAAGACGGAAAATCTGGAAGTGGTGATTCGCAAGGAGGAGAAAACGGTGAAGATGGCGAAGGAAATGCTGGCGAAATAATGAAGATTTATCAAGAGCAAAAACAACTTCGGGAAGCATTGCAAAACGCTTTAAATAAAGAAGGAATTGGCGGAAACGGTCAAAATTCTTTAGAGCAAATGAAGCAAATCGAGAAGCAATTATTGAACAAAGGTTTCAATAACGAAACCCTTCAAAAGATGCTAAATTTACAATATGAATTGCTCAAATTAGAAAAAGCAACGCAACAACAAGGCGAAGAAAAGAAGCGTCAATCGCAAACTAATCTCAAAGATTTCAACAATCAAAGTAAAGCGCTGCCGTCAAATTTGCAAGAATATCTCAACAGCATCGAGATTTTAAACCGACAAACCTTACCTTTGCGTTCCAATTTCAACCAAAAGGTTCAAGAATATTTCAAAAAAAATGATTAGTTTTAACTACGAAACAGATTTCGAATTAGACCACGAAGCCGACTTTTCAAAATGGCTTTCTGCCGTAATTTTATCTGAAAACAAAAAAGAAGGCGACATCAATTACGTGTTTTGCGACGACGAATATTTGCTCGAAATCAACCAGCAATACCTCGACCACGACACCCTAACCGACATCATTAGTTTCGATTATTCTGTAGGAAACGAACTACACGGAGACATCTTCGTTTCGGTCGAAAGAGTTCGGGAAAACGCCGCTGATTTCAACGTTACATTCCTCGAAGAAATCAAGCGCGTCCTCGTTCACGGAATTTTACACTATTGCGGCTACAAGGACAAATCGGAATCTGACGAGCTAATAATGCGAAAAAAAGAAGACGAAAAAATGCAAATGTTTCACGTGGAACAATAATAATTAGGAGCGAATTTTCGGGCTTTTCTACAAATGTAATTCCCGCTTTCATTCCAAATCTCTCGGTAAAAACCTCGAGGATTTTCCCTTCAATCGGGGCTATTATTTTTTTGTATTTTTGCACTTGGAATTGACAGTAAAAAAACAACAATGTTTCACGTGGAACATTTACAATAAAGAATAAACGAACATTAAATAAATATAATTTGTTTCAAGATATATACGATGTAATTGTAGTTGGCGCAGGTCACGCAGGTTCAGAAGCAGCGGCAGCAGCAGCTAATTTAGGATCAAAAACATTATTGGTTACAATGAGTTTGCAAAACATTGCTCAAATGTCGTGCAATCCCGCAATGGGAGGAATCGCCAAAGGACAAATCGTTCGGGAAATTGATGCGCTTGGAGGTTACTCAGGAATTGTTTCTGATAGAACCGCAATCCAATTCAAAATGCTTAATAAATCCAAAGGCCCTGCAATGTGGTCGCCAAGAGTTCAAAGCGACAGAATGCGTTTCGCAGAAGAATGGCGATTGATGTTGGAGCAAACGCCAAACCTCGATTTCTATCAAGAAATGGTCGGTGGTTTAATTATCGAAAACGGAAAAATCAAAGGAATTAAGACTTCTTTAGGTCTGGAAATAAAAGCTAAATCTGTAGTTTTAACGAATGGGACTTTCCTAAATGGATTAATTCACATTGGTGAAAAACAATTCGGAGGAGGAAGAGCTGGCGAAAGTGCTGCTTATGGAATCACTGAAGATTTAGTAAAAGCAGGTTTTGAATCAGGCAGAATGAAAACGGGAACGCCGCCAAGAGTTGATGGAAGATCGTTGGATTATTCGAAAATGAATGAAGAAAAAGGCGACGCAAAGCCAGATAAATTTTCTTATTCGGACATTACAAAGCCATTAGTTCATCAAAAATCTTGTCACATGACGTACACATCTTTGGATGTTCACGATATTTTGAGAGAAGGTTTTGACCGTTCGCCAATGTTTAATGGTAGAATAAAAAGTATCGGACCAAGATATTGTCCGTCAATTGAAGATAAAATAAACCGTTTCGCAGACAAAGACAGACACCAGTTATTTGTAGAACCGGAAGGGTGGAATACGGTCGAAGTTTATGTAAATGGTTTTTCAACTTCATTACCAGAAGACATTCAATTTAAAGCTCTACGCTCTGTAGTTGGATTTGAAAACGTTAAGTTTTTCCGTCCTGGATATGCAATCGAATACGATTATTTTCCACCAACACAATTAAAACATACACTAGAAACCAAGTTAGTTGAAGGTTTGTATTTCGCTGGACAAATAAATGGAACTACAGGATACGAAGAAGCAGCATCACAAGGATTGATGGCTGGAATCAATGCGGCTTTAAAAGTTCAGGAAAAAGCACCAATGATTTTAAAAAGAGACGAGGCATATATTGGAGTTTTAATAGATGATTTAATTACAAAAGGAACAGAAGAGCCTTATAGAATGTTTACTTCGAGAGCAGAATTTAGAACGCTTTTACGTCAAGACAACGCCGATTTTAGATTGACACCAATGTCATACGAAATAGGATTGGCTTCAGAACTGCGTTTGCGGCGAATGGAACACAAACTAAAAGAATCTGAAAAAATGGTTGCCTTTTTCAAAGAAACAAGCATCACTGCAGAAGAAGCAAATCCTATTTTAGAAGCAAAAGAAACTGCATTGGTCAACCAAAGTGATAAAATGTTCAAGATGTTTTCTCGCCCTCAAATTGATTTGAACGATATGATGCAATTACAAAAAGTAAAGGATTATATTGATGCCAATGAAGTTGATTTAGAGATATTGGAACAAGCAGAAATACAGGTTAAATATTCAGGATATATTGAAAAGGAAAGAAACAACGCCAACAAATTAACGCGTTTGGAAGATGTGAAAATCCCCGAAGATTTTGATTATAATAAAATTAAATCAATGTCAATTGAAGCAAGACAGAAGCTTGGAAAAATTCGACCAGTTACTATTTCTCAAGCATCGAGAATAAGCGGAGTTTCCCCAAGTGATATTTCTGTATTGCTAATTTATATGGGACGATAATAAAGTGTTCAGTATTCAGTTTTAAGTAAACAGTTATCTAGTAATTGCTCCAAACTGATCACTTAAAGCCTGCTACTGACCACTAAAAATTAAATTGTTCCACGTGAAACCATTATTAATTTTATATATAAATTTTTGGCAATGTTGCTAAACTGATTACTAAAAACTGACCACTGAAAACTAAAAATGGATATTTCAAATAAAAAACACTTCTTAACCGTAAAAGATTATTCTGTTTCCAAAGAAACATTTAATCTGTATTATGACGAAACTTTGGATATGTTAATTACATCGCCGCAGCCAAGTCTTGACAATCTCGGAAAATATTATGAAAGCGTTGACTATATTTCTCATACCGATTCTAAACGTTCTTTGTTTGAAAAAGCATATCATTTTGTAAAAAGCATTGCGCTTGATAACAAACTTAATTTAATAAATAGCTGTAATTCAAACAAAGGAAAATTATTAGATATTGGAGCCGGAACAGGAGATTTTTTATTGACTGCAAAAGAAAATGGTTGGAACACAATTGGCATAGAACCAAGCGAAAAAGCCAAAGCAATTGCTATTAAAAAAGGAGTGGAGTTTTCAGGCACAACAGAAGAATTAGAAAGCCATACTTTTGATGTAATAACGATGTGGCACGTTTTAGAACACGTTCCAAATTTAGAAAATCAAATCAAGGAGTTGAAAAGATTAGTAAAGCCAAATGGAACAATAATTATTGCGGTTCCCAATTTCAAATCCTACGATGCAAAATATTATGGGGAGTTTTGGGCGGCGTATGATGTGCCAATTCACTTTTGGCATTTTTCTAAAACAGCGATAAAATCACTTTTTGAAAAAGAAGAAATCAAATTAGAAAAAGTGCTTCCAATGAAATTCGATTCCTTTTATGTGAGTTTGTTATCTGAAAAGTATAAAAACGGAAAAATGAATTTTATAAAAGCATTTTGGATTGGTTTGGTTTCAAATTGGAAAGCAAATCGAAGTTTAGAGTTTTCATCGCACATTTACGTCTTAAAAAACAACTAAAAAGCCGTTTAAAGCGATTTAAAAGAAGATTTTTAGTTAAAACATATATTTTATTGTCTTTTTTGAAAACGTCTGGCATTTTAAACCTAATAAACTCGCTTTTTATAGCTTTAAATTATAACAAAGATTAAAACCATTGCAAAACCTTATAGTTATAAAATTAGCTAAGTTTGAAACTTTTTAAATTTATTAATCAAAAATTTATACTTTTACCAACAATTAAAAAAACAATTAAAAATTAGGATGAAAAAATCATTAGTACTTATCGCAATCGCATTTTCAATTATCTCTTGTAATAAAACTGCAGAAGTTGCTTCTTCAAAAACCGCATACGTTGACACGTCAAAATTAATGAGCGAATATTCAGAAGCAAAAGATATTGAAGCAAAATACAAAGCCAAATCGGAAGAAATGGGAAAAGAGTTGGAAGCTGAAATTGCACGTTTTAAAACAGAAGCTGCAAGTTTTCAGAAAAATGCACAAGTAAACGGTCAGGCTTGGGCACAACAAAAAGGTGCTGAATTGCAAAAAAGAGAGCAAGAACTTCAATATGCACAACAATCTATTTCGCAACAATTGCAACAAGAAAGTGGTGTAGAAATTGATTCTGTAGTTAGCAATGTAAAGAAATTCATCAAAACTTACGGTAAAGAAAAAGGGTATTCTTATATTTATGGAACAGGCGAAGCAGCGACAATTTTGTATGCAGAAGATAAATACGACATCACAAAAGACATCATTAAACTTTTGAATGATAAATACAAATCGGCTTCAAAACCAGCAGCAACTGAAACTAAAGCGGAGGCAAAAAATGAAATTGAAGCTTTAGAAAAAAAGAAATAATTCTTAGAAATATCTTTAAAAATGTCTTCCAAGTGAAGGCATTTTTTGTTTAAAAAAAATGAAATTAAAACAATTAGATTCAAAAAAATATAGTACTTTCAACGTCTAAATTTATGCCGATGCAAACCATCTCAGAAGCCGCAGAATACACTTTACGATTTATCAATCAAACGCATCGCTCGGTGTTTTTGACAGGAAAAGCAGGAACGGGGAAAACCACTCTTTTACGAGAGATTATCCAAACGACTCACAAAAATACAGTTGTTGTTGCGCCAACAGGAATTGCGGCGTTAAATGCTGGCGGCGTTACGATTCATTCTATGTTTCAACTGCCTTTTGGAGGTTTTATTCCTGATAATTCGGCGCCTCATTTTTCCGATACTGTGAAATTTGAAACCAAAAGCACTTTGGTTAGACACTTCAGGATGAGTGGTTTAAAGAAATCAGTAATCAAAAATATGGAGTTGTTGATTATTGACGAAGTGAGTATGTTGCGCGCTGATTTGTTAGACGCAATCGACTTTATGATGCAATCGGTGCGGAGAAAAAAAGTCCCTTTTGGTGGCGTTCAAGTGCTATTTATTGGCGATTTATTACAATTACCACCCGTTATTAGAGATGAAGAATGGAGCACTTTAAGAAAATATTACAACGGGAAATTCTTTTTTCATTCGCACGTTATTCAGCAGAATCCACCTTTATACATTGAATTATCAAAAATTTTCCGTCAAACGGATGATGCCTTTATTTCGATTTTAAATAACTTGAGAAACAATCAAATTTCGCAAGAAGA
>JBILPJ010000179.1:0-4813 GCA_044373975.1 Flavobacterium sp.
TCAGTACTCCAGTAAATATTCCAATACTTGTAACTCCAAAACCAACAGCTATTGCAACGCCTTCTTTACAGTCAATATGTTCTGGCAATGCTCCAAATATTGTCTTAACGGGTGCTACGCCAGGAACAACTTTCTCTTGGAATTCAGTTGCCACTAATGTAACTGGTGCAAGTTCAGGAACAACAGCAATTATTTCTCAACCCTTAACGACCATAGGAGCTATTTCAGGTGAAGCAGTTTATTCGATTACACCTTTATTAAATGGTTGTCCAGGACTTCCAATATTGGTAACTATAAGCGTAAATCCAATACCTGTAATTTCTGCAAATCCTATGAGCGATATAATTTGTTCGGGAGAAACAACAGCAATAGATTTAACGAGTTCTGTACCAGGAACTACTTATTCTTGGTCAGTTTTACAAACAGGACTTTTTGGAACAGCTTCCGGAAGTGGGTCTCAGATAAATCAGACCCTAACTACGGTTGGATTGGTTTCAGGAAATGTAGTTTATATCATTACACCAACGGTAAACGGTTGTGCAGGTATTCCAATTCGAGTTACGGTTCTTGTAAATCCAACCCCTGAACTATTTGGAAGTCCAACACAATTGCCAATTTGCTCGGGTGAAGACACACAAATTATATTGACACCAAATATCATTGGAACCACATTTGCTTGGACAGCCACGCAAAATGGCGTTACAGGAGCTGTTGATGGAACAGGCGGAAGTATAATTCAAACATTAGAAACAACGGGGACATCATTTGGAATAGCAAGTTATGCGGTAACTCCAACATTGAATGGTTGCGTTGGAAACACAATAATTATACCTGTTCGAGTAAACCCATTGCCAACACCAACGTTGTTAGATGGAGTTATTTGTGAAGATTTAGCGGGTAATTTATTAAATCCATACCTATTAAACACAAGATTAGGGACATCAAACTTAGAATTTGAGTGGTATTTCAATGGTGTTATCATACCAGGTGCAGTTGGAAATACGTACTCGGCAGAAGAAAGTGGAATTTATAGTGTGCAGGTAAAAAATTTAACAACGGGATGTATTTCATTACAAACAGCAACATCGGCAACAGTAATTCCTAAAAATCCTGGATTATCACTGGTGGCGGAAGCATCAATTGCATTTAGCGACGATGCAAGTATAGTTGCTACAGTAACTGGCGGATCTGGAGATTTTGAATATTCATTAGACAATGGACCTTTTCAAACATCAAACATTTTCACGCCCGTAGAATCGGGATTACATGTTGTTGTTGTTAGAGATATAAATGGATGTACTGATTTAACTGCGAGCGCTTTAGTCATTGGTTATCCTACCTATTTTACTCCAAATGGAGATTCCTATCACGAAAATTGGAATATAATTGGTTTTGACTTGATTAATAACGCAAAAATTTACATTTTTGACCGCTATGGAAAATTAATCAAGCAAATCAATCCTTTAGGACAAGGTTGGGACGGAACATATAACGAAGCTCCAATGCCATCATCTGATTATTGGTTTACAACTGATTATTTTGATACAGTAGAAAATAAAAATAAAGTGTTCAAGTCACATTTTTCTTTAAAAAGATAAATAAATATGACAGACTTTAATTAAAATTTAAAACAAAAATTACGAGTCTCAAATTATTTAAATCAATTATAATTTTCTTTAACAATAATTTCCATCTGAACATAATTGTTTTTTGTTTCAACTTCTTCTTGAAGTACCAATTTTTTATAAAGTTGTTTAACGCCTAAATACCCTTGTTTTTCTGGTTTTTGATTAATCAAAAAATCAATGAAACCTTCATTCAAGTAATCTAGATTTGGTTTCAATAAATCATAACCAATAACCCGTATGTTTTTCAAATCATTTTCTTTTATGAATTTTGCTATGATATGAACTCTAGAGTTTAAAACAAAAACCGAATTTATTCCTGTAAACATTTCAATTTTAATGCTGTTTTTTTCGGAATCTTTAATGCCTATTTCAGTAAAATTATATTTTGGAAGTTTTAATTCGTTGTCCTTGAAATAGGAATAAAATCCTTGTATTTTCTTTAAGTTAAAAATAGTTTTAGAGGTATTTTCTATATTACTAGTGATATTAAAAACTAATACATTGCTTTCTTCTTTAACGCCATAGCTGATTAGTTTTCCTGCTAAATAACCGCTTTTAAAAGAATCTTGTCCAATAAACGTAACGCCTTCAACCTCTTCAATATCAGAATCTATCAGAATAATTGGTACGTTTTTTTTCTTGTATTCATTCAAAAAAGAAACAGATTCTTCATAAAATACTGGAGCAAAAACCAATCCATCATACTCTAGTTCTAAAACTTTGGCAGCAGTATCATTAAATGATTTTATATCGTATTTGAAGAAAAAATAATCCACTTTTACACCGTAGTTTAAAAATTCAGTTGCGGCTTTTGTAATCCCTTTTAAAGGAACTTCCCAATAAGCAAAGCCCTCACCTTGAAGTATTACAACTGCGAATTTGAATTTTTTATTCAAAACTAAATTACTAGCAAAAACATTTTTTACATAGCCATATTCTTTGATTAAAACATTCACTTTATCAACATTTTCTTGGCTTACCCGTCCGCGATTATGGATAATTCTGTCAACTGTTCCGGGAGAAACATTTGCCATTTTCGCTATTTTTTTTATTGTTATGATGGCTATTTTTTTAAAGTTAATACCCTTAAGAAATCAATTCTTTTCTAAATTCTTATTACAAATGTAAATATAATTATTTTTAAATAAATCCAAATTTGGGGTAAAATAGTGTGATTTTGTTTCTAATTGTCAAAATGTTTAATCTGCATTTATTAATATTATATTTTTTTTAATTATTTTAGACAGTTTTATTAGGAAATTAAGATTTTAAGTATTTAATTTGCTTTTTATGTGTACGAACACGCACTTAGGAATAAAAATAAATCAACCCAAATTCTAACCTTTAAAAATTTATAATGAAAAAAAAATTAGTGCTTTTATTGTTGCTATTTGCAACATTTAGTTACTCACAAACTGAAAAATTAGTTGTTTCAGGAACGGTTACTGATTCTAAAGGAATGGCTTTGCCAGGGGTTTCAATTTCTACAAATAGTAAAACCAGTACAACATCTGATCTTGAAGGGAATTATGCTTTAACCATTTTGAACAGTCAAGCAAATCTAAAATTTTCTTTTGTTGGATTTATTAGTCAAACAGTAAGTGTGGGAACAAACAAAACAATTAATATTACGCTTCAAGAAGATAAAAAAGAGCTCGAAGAAGTTGTAGTTGTAGGATATGGTACCCAACGTAAAAAAGATGTTACAGGGGCAATAACTTCTGTTAAAGTTAAAGACATGTTGACGGTTCCAACAACTAGCGTAGCCGAAATGCTTCGTGGTCGTGTTGCCGGAGTTCAGGTAACTATTGGTTCTTCAAGACCAGGAAGCGGTTCAGACATTTTGATTCGTGGAAAACGCTCGCTTTCTGGAGGAAATTCTCCTTTATTTGTTGTAGATGGTTCGCCAGTTTCTGACATCGACGATTTAAATGCCAATGACATTAAAAGTGTTGAGGTATTGAAAGATGCCTCTTCACAAGCAATATATGGTGCTCGAGCTTCTGCTGGAGTAATTTTAGTTACAACAAACAGAGGGTTTAATGGAAAAACTCAAATCGAATTTAACTCAGCAACTACCTATGAAATTTTGAAAAAGAATTTTAGCCTCATGTCTGGTCCTGAATGGATTCAAATGATTTTAGCAGGACAAAATGACTTCAGACCATTGGCAGATGTTGAAGATTATGTAATTGAAGCTGCAATTGGAGACCCATTGTTATACACCAATTATCAAGCAGGAAAATATACCAATTGGGAGGAAGAGCTCATCAAGCCTGCTCAAATGATTTCATACAACTTGGGAATTAAAGGAGGCAGTGAAAAAACCAAATACAGCTCTAGTTTTAATTATACCAAACAAGACGGAATGATTGCGAATTCTAGCTATGAAAGATTTATAGGAAGATTAAATGTGGATCAGAATATATCAAATACTCTAAAAACTGGAACTAACATTTCATATACTCGCTCCACATTAAATGGCGAAGATGGGATTACCAATGGAAGTTCGGGGAGCTCAAACATGTACAGAAAAGCATTTACTTTTTCTCCTTATGCTACACCTTACGATGAATTTGGAAACATTGCCAAGTTTGTAACTACTGATTTAAAATTTAATCCTCTGTGGAATAGTCAAGAAGCTTCTGACCAGCGTTTTACTAATAGATTGTTGGTAAATGTATTTGCTGATTGGCAAATTGCTAAAGGATTAAAATACAGATTTAATACGAGCTATAATTCTCGAAATGAAAATAGAGAAAGTTATGAATCTAGTCGTCATGAAAGAGGTGCGCCAATTCGAGGTTGGGGACAATTAAAATTTGGAACTGATACAGAATGGTTAATTGAAAATATTTTAACTTACAATAAGGATATTAACGATAAAAACAGATTTGATGTTACCCTTGTTCAAAGTGCTAATAAATTTAGAAATGAAGGATTTACTCAAACAGCTCAAAATTTCTTAACCGATTTCTTTGGTGCCAATGGTTTTAATAATGCTTCTGTTTTTGGAATTCCAAGTCGTTCGATTACAAATCGTCAAATTCAATCGTATTTAGGAAGAGCACGTTTTACAATTTTAGATAAAATAGTATTGGCAGCTTCATGCAGATATGACGGCTCTTCTGTTTTTGGAGTTGAAAACAAATGGGGATTATTTCCATCGTATTCAGCAGCCTTTA
>JBILPJ010000181.1:0-4801 GCA_044373975.1 Flavobacterium sp.
AATTGATGCCAAAGTTGGTGGCGATGTTCACTCAATGACTTATGCTTGGGGAAGATATTCAGGAGTTCTTGAAGAAACCTTGATTGGACGTGAAACAGGTGTAGTTGGAGTTGGTGTTATGTCAGACGGTAATGGTGGTTATGTAAATAATAACGTTGTGGTTGGAGCTAAAGAATTCAATCAAACTTCTTATGGAAATTCGATTGAGTCTAGTGCTATTTTTGACGCAACTTATATCAAATTAAGATCAATGTCATTAGGATATTCATTACCAAAAAAATGGTTAAAAGGTACTTTTGTTGAAGATTTTAAATTCTCATTAGTTGCCAGAAACTTAGCTATTTTATTCAAAAATACTCCACACATAGATCCAGAGACTGGTTTTAGTAGTGCTAATGGGGAACAAGGTCAAGAATTTGGACAAATTCCATCTGCTAGATCTTATGGATTTAATATTAACGTTAAATTTTAATAATTTATTATTATGAAAAAAATATCAATTTTATTTGTTGCATTAATAGGCCTTTTTAGTGCTAGTTGTGACAAAGATTTCGAAGAGGTAAATACTACTCCTAACAATCCTGTTGCTGTTCCAGCACATTTGATGTTGGGTGCTATAGTTCGTGTAAACCAAAATGTTATTTATGGTATGCAACAAGGTGGTGATATGGGTATGTGTTGGGCTCAACAAGTATCTAAAGTTCAATACAATGACGAAGAAAGATATATTCCAAGACGTGGTTCAATAGACGCAATATGGAATACGTTATATGCTTCGGTAATTTCAGACGCAAAATCAATGTACATATTGGCTGAAGCAGAAGAAAATACTAACCTAATGGCTATTTCATTAGTGCTTCAAGCAAATGCTTTTCAAATTTTAACAGATCTTTACGGTCCAATTCCTTTTACTGAATCATGTGTACCTGGAAACCTGAAACCAAAATATGATAGCCAAGAGGTTGTTTATGATGGGATTATAGATTTGTTGACTCAAGCTGAAATTTTATTAGCTTCTGGATCAGGTGTTGTTCCTGCAAGTTCTGATTTAGTTTATTCTGGGAATGCTTCTAAATGGAGAAAACTAGCTAATTCTTTAAAGTTTAAAGCTTTGATGAGAATATCTAAAGCACCAGGTCAAAGCGTTTCAGCAGAATTGCAAGCTTTAGTTAATGGAGGTCAATTGTTTTCATCTAATGCTGATAGTGCACAATTAACTTATTTATCTGCTCCCGCTGATGCAAATCCAATTTATGGAACTATTGTTAATTCACTTAGACCTGAATATAAACTGAGTTCAGTAATGATAGTGGGTAATTATAATGCTACTACTAATCCAAACGGTTTTAAAGGGTTAACTTTTTTAAACGATAAAAGAATAGAAGTATTTGCTCAAAAGAATACTGCGGGTAACTATGTAGGTAATATTCCAGGAGTTGAAAATGTTAGTAGTTATGGTGCTTTCTCTTCTTTTGGTACTAAATATTTAGATCCAACTTTACCTGGTGTAATCTTGTCAAATGCCCAAGTTCAATTTTTATTAGCTGAAGCTGCTAATGAAGGATATATTACAGGTGGAGTTGTTGACGCTCAAGATTATTACTTTAAAGGAATTACTGCTAATTTTGAATTTAACGGAATTGGTGGTTTAGCCAATGCTTATATTGGACAAGCCAATATAGGATTTGCTGGACAAGTTGTAGGAAGACAAAAAATTGCAGAACAATCTTGGATTGCTCTTTTTGGTCAAGGATTTGAAGCTTGGACTGAGTATAGAAGAACTGGTTTCCCTGTTTTATCAGCTGTAGCTAATGCTGCTCCTGGAATTACAGTAGTTCCAACTAGATTATATTTTAATTCTCTTGAAGTATCTCTAAATAAAGCTAATTATGATGCTGCAGTTTCTACACTTGTAGGAGGTGATAATTTAACATCACGCCTTTGGTGGATGAATTAATAATTAAATAAATTAATAAAATGAAAAATTTAAAAATATATTCCTTAGTATTGTTGTTTTTTGCAGCTTTCACTTTTGTGGCTTGTGAAGGTGATAGCGATGAACTTACTGGTAGTGCAAACGTTGGGGGGTTGTTGACTTCTGCAACACCAGCAATTACCTATGCTTTAGGCTCTAGTCCTACAGCAGAACAAACGGCAACAGTTTCTCTTTTTCAAGGGGCTGTTAAAACAGCTAGTATTGATATTTATAAACAATTTACTGATGCAGCGGGTTTAAAATCTGCTAATGTTTTATACAAAACATTAACTTTCCCTTTGACTTCTCAAATGGAGACTGTTAACTTTACTTTTTCGTATGCAGACTTAGCTGCTGGATTGTCTGTTAATGGAGTTGCTTTGCCAGCTACTGACGCAACTATAGCTGTCGGTTCCTACTGGAAATTGACTTATTTGTCTAAAACTTCAGGAGGCAATGAACATTTAAATGTTAAATCTACTAGAATTACAGCTGCTTGTATTTCTGATTTAGGAGGAACTTATAATGTTGTTACAAGAAGAATTGCTACTGGCGCTACTTATACTGTTGCTGGTGAGGTAATTACAGATTTAGGTAATGCAACTTACGAAACTTCAACAACTGGTAACTTTAAAATTACAACTACAACTCAGATTGTAACGGGTGGTTGGAATACTAACCCTGGTGCAAGAGGTGGTTTTATATTTTCAGAAGTTTGTGGTAAACTTCTTGTTGGTGATCAATTCTTGCACGATACTTACAGTAATCTTATAAGTCAAACAGCAGCTCAAGCTAATTTAAGTTTTGTTGATCCTGTAACAGGAGTAATAACTATTTATTATAATGTTTTTGCAACTACAACAAGAGAATACAGAAGTGTTTACACACCAATTTAATAACGTTTTTAAAAATTATTTAATATGAAAAATAAATTTAAAAGTTTGGCATTTCTTTTCGTCTTGGGAAGTCTTAGCTTAACGTCTTGTAGTACTGATAACGCAACGGATGATTCTACTTTAGAAGTTACTCCTAACGTTACTGGTGCAATTAGTTCAGTAACTAGTACGCTTAGTTTTACGGCTACTAATAATGTTGCTGAATTTAATGAAGACGAATTTGAATACAAAGTAACTTTAAGTGCAGCTCAGTCTAAAGATATTCACGTTAAAGTGAGTCAAATTGCTGGAACTGCTACTACTGATGAAGATTTTACTTTTGATAGTGAAATCGTTATTCCAGCATATTCTACAATGGGAACTGGAAAGATCAAAATTTTGAAAGATAGAAAAGTTGAAATTACTGAAGATTTTACACTTCAAATTGGAGATATTAAAACAGCTAATGCTACTGTAGTTTCTAAAACAGTTTCTTTTAGTATTTCAAATTACACTTCAACTAAACTTGATTTAGCTTTTGCTTTTGATCGTTCCTTTAACATAGGGTTTAATAATCCTTGGACGGCTCTTTTACCAAGTTCTGGAACAGTTTATACTTTATGTGGTATTCAATATGATATGGATTTTTTACTTTATGATTCAACATTTACTGATACTGGAATCTATCAAGCAGCAACTGGTGCTTGTGTTGAAAAAATGTCTTTGGACGGATCAACTCTTGCAGACGGAACATATTATGTAGTTTATGATATATATGATGACAATGGTTTGTCTGGTGCAGGTCATGACGGTTTCGACATTCCGGTTACTGTAACTTACGGAAAAGCTGGTGACATTGATGATGCTGTATTTAATCAAGAAAGTGATTATATTGCTTATTCATATGACGGTGGAGGACAAAATTATGTTATTCAATTTGAATTATTGAATGGTGTTTTTACTGTTCAAAATAGTTTAGTTGAAACATTGGCTACAGGAAGAACTGCTAATAATTTAATTAAAATTAAAGCAGCAGCAGCTCAATCTAGAAGCCTTAGAGCAAGTTTAAAAAACTAAGTTTAAAAACTTATTTTAAAATAATTAAAAGGCTGTCCATTTGGACAGCCTTTTTGCTTTAAAATTTTTTATTAATTATAACAATCAATTCCGTATTTTTGCTTTTGTAAAATCCTATTATGAAAGTAGTCTTTGTATCTTTTTTTTTAATTTTTTCATTGTCACTTTTTTCACAAGTTGACAATTTAGAACCTCTTGATTCTGTGAAAAGAAATTCTCTTATTCTAAATCATGAAAAAGACCAGCCTAAAGCATCAATTTTCCAATACCGTATCATAACTCTTGAACGAGATACCACTTTCGTGGATACTTCGCTTACCATTAAAAAAGAATATGAATACAACTACTTGCGAAGAGATATTTTCGGATTAATGCCTTTTGCCAATGAAGGGCAAACCTACACTACCTTACAATATGGTTTAAATAAAACCAGTTCTTTTCCAGAATTTGGTTATACTGCCAAGCAATTCAATTATTTGCAATCCAATCAAATTAAATATTACTCGGTTGCTACACCGTTCACAGAATTGTATTTTAAAACCGTAATGGAGCAAGGACAAAATATCGATGCTTTTGTAACTTTAAATACTTCCGAACGTTTCAATTTTTCTATTGCCTATAAAGGATTGCGTTCTTTAGGGAAATACATTAACCAACTTTCAAGCACAGGAAATTTTAGGTTTACAACAAGTTATAATACCAAAAACAAACGGTATTATTCCAATTTTCATTTCACTTCCCAAGATATTCTTAACGGTGAAAACGGTGGAATTACAAACCCCGAAAATTTTGAAAGTGATGATGCTGCATACAAAGAACGTGCCCGACTGGGTGTATATCTTAAAGATGCGAAAACGACTTTAATCGGTAAACG
>JBILPJ010000180.1:0-4801 GCA_044373975.1 Flavobacterium sp.
GCTAATGTTTCAGTATATCTTGTTAAGTTGTCTGGAGCAGAACCAAGTAAAACGGCACTTCCAACATTGAAACCAATATATTGATCTTGAGTTGAAGGGTTTCTAAAACCAGTTTGGAAAGATCCTCTAAAATTATGTTTTTTATTTGCTCCAGCAGAATAAACTACAGAAACTCTTGGTGAAAAATTACCTTCAAAATTTTTAGATTTATCGTAACGAACAGATCCTGAAAATTTCAATCTGTCTTCCATTAATTTTTTCGTTACTTGAGTATAAGCTCCATATTCATTGTAAGAAATTGGGCCATTTGCATCAGTATAAATTCTTCCATGAGAATTCAATTCATATTGTCTATAAGAACCACCAACTTGAACTTCTGCAACTTTAATTACGTCTTTTAGATTGTAATTTGCATCAGAATGGTAAATTCTTGAATTGTCAACCAATTTAGATCCAGACAAAACATCTGCTTCAGCTATTACTTTATCGAAAGCGGCTTTAAACAATGGTGAACCAGCTTCTTGTCTTATTCCATTAGCTCCTCCAGTATTGGCAGGAGATAATCCCAAACCAGCTGGCGAAACGTTATAATCTGCAAAATTTCTTGCTCCTGCATGTGCTTGTTCTGGTGTTTGTCCTAAATACAAAGTTGACCCCGCATAAGCTGTTCCATAGTCTGTAAACCAGTTTCTATCTGTTTTCCAGGTTCTATTTACATTAATTGCTGTAAACGTCATGTCATATGAACTTCCGCCATCTTCAGTAGTGGTATATCCTCTAACAAAGAAGTTTTTACCTTTGAATTCTAATTTATGTTGTTGCATAAAAAAGTTATTCAAATAATATCTGTTAGCTCCTTGGTAAACGGCATTTCCATAACCAAATTTACTTTGCCAAATCACTTCAAGATTTTCATTTCCAAAAGGTCTTAAATGAATAGAAAAGTCAATTTTGGTGTTAGAAGCTTTATTATCAGTCAATTCAGTTTCTTTGTAACCAGTTCTTGACACTTTATCGCTTGGTAAAGTTGGTGCAGGTATAATTGATGCAGCCTCATCACCATAAGTATTTATACCATCATAACCATAGTGGCTTCTGTTTCTTCCCGCAACTGTTTTGTCATTATAATTAGTAGCATACCAGTCAGTTCCTGCCATATATGTATAATTCGCTTTTGCTGCAAAATAATTGTTGAATTTATGCGCAACTCTAACGCCATAATCTCTATAATCATTTGAACCAGCGGCTTGTTGGCTTGTTTGTCCAAATTTTGCATAAGCAGTAATTCCAGCACTTGTAAATGGATTTTTACTGTTCATAAATAAAATTCCATTAAACGCATTAGCACCATATAAAGCAGAAGATGCTCCTGGCAATAACTCTACGCTTTGAACATCAATTTCTGAAATTCCAATCATATTTCCAATAACGAAGTTTAATAACGGAGACGAATTGTCCATTCCGTCAACCAATTGCATAAATCGAACGTTAGCAACAGTTGCAAAACCACGTGTGTTTATTGATTTAAACGACAAACTACTCGTGTTCATTTGAACTTCCTTCAGGTTCTCTAAACCATCATAAAAAGAAGGTGAAGCAGATTTTTTAATGTCAGCAATTCCCATTCTTTCAATAGTAACAGGGGATTGCAAAACTTTTTCAGGGGTTCTCGAAGCTGATACTACAACTTCATCTAATAATGTCTTTTTAATTGTATCTGATACTATTGTTTGCGCAAAAGAAATGCTACAAAAAAACAATGTCAAAATAAGTAAGTGTTTTCTCATTTGGTTTTTATATTTACTTGTTAATGAAGCTAAAGTAATATTAATTTTGATATTAATAAAGAATCAGCATATAAATTTAATATTCAGATGTTTTTTACCTTAAATTTTGATAATAATTTGTTCAAATTTTTGAACATTTCTTATAGTTTTTAAGTAAAGCGTTAAAAATGTACTATGCACGCCTATTAATTTAACAAAGTTTTAAGTAATCCGTAAAAATTACACCTAATAGGAATCTTAACTGTAATGTTTGTTAAAATAAATGGATTACGAATTTGAAAGCAATATCAGTAGTAGGTTTAATAAAGTGCCTGTTTTATAATATTTAATTGATTTGTAATTGGCTAATTTTAAATAGGTTTTTACTATTTCGAGTCTTTTAACTTTACAACTTTAAAATTTTCTACTTACGTATTTGTTTTAAATATAACAATTTGTGATTTTTTGTTAACACCATTGTTTTGAATTGAATATTAAGTACTTTTGCAATGCAAATAAATTTAAAATTAGAATAGTATGAAAATTGCAGTTGTTGGTGCTACAGGAATGGTTGGAGAAATAATGCTTCAAGTTTTAGCAGAAAGAAATTTCCCGATATCAGAATTAATCCTCGTGGCTTCAGAGAAATCGGTTGGTAAAGAAATGGAATTCAAAGGAAAAAAATATAAAGTTGTAGGAATGCAAACGGCGGTTGATATGAAAGCTGACATTGCCTTGTTTTCTGCAGGAGGAGAAACTTCTTTAGAATGGGCTCCAAAATTTGCAGCAGCAGGAACAACCGTAATCGACAATTCTTCGGCATGGAGAATGGACAACACAAAAAAATTAATTGTCCCTGAAATTAATGCTTCAGAATTGACATCAGAAGATAAAATTATTGCAAATCCAAATTGTTCCACCATTCAAATGGTTTTGGTTTTGGCACCCTTACATAAAAAATACAATATCAAACGTATTATTGTTTCAACCTATCAATCCATAACTGGAACTGGCGTAAAAGCCGTGCAACAATTGGAAAATGAATATGCTGGAATTCAAGGCGAAATGGCCTATAAATATCCAATTCACAGAAATGCAATTCCACAATGCGACAGTTTTGAAGACAATGGCTACACGAAAGAAGAAATGAAATTGGTTCGTGAAACAAAGAAAATATTAGGTGATTATTCCATAAAAGTCACAGCGACAGCGGTTCGTGTGCCAATTGTTGGTGGTCATAGCGAGGCAGTAAACGTCGAATTTACTTCTAATTTTAATGTAAATGAAGTGCGTTCTATTTTGCACCACACACCAGGAATTGTAGTTCAGGACAATAACGACACTTATACGTATCCGATGCCAATTTACGCACAAGGAAAAGATGAGGTTTTTGTAGGTAGAATCCGTCGGGACGAAAGTCAAGAAAACACCCTAAATATGTGGATTGTTGCTGACAATTTACGAAAAGGAGCTGCTACAAATACAGTTCAAATCGCTGAATATTTAGTGGAAAATAAATTGGTGTAAAACAGCTAAGAACAATTCGGACAAAAACCCGAAACAGTAAAGTTAACTTCCTTAATAGTATAATTTTCTGGCACCTCAAATATAGGTTCTACCGCGTCTAAACAAGTAACCGAAAGACATTTTTCACAACTAAAATGAATGTGGTTGTGTGAATGTTTTTCGGTTTTTTGACAAACCGCATATTTTACTAATCCGTCAGGAGTAGCAATTTTATGAATCACATCTTCGGTAACTAAACGGTCAAGAATTCTATAAATAGTTACCCTATCACATAAATCTCCAGCTAATTTTTGAATTTCAGAATGTGATAATGCTACATCTGAATTCATAATTAATTTATATACGGCCGTTTTAGCGGCGGTGCTTCGGGTTGTCTTCATTTCGTAAAAAAAATAATAATGCAACAATGTTGCGATAAAGAAATTAATATTTATATTTGCAACTAAATTGCATTAAGCAAATATACAAGAAATTAAACCAAAAAATTCTTTTTGAAACAAGTAAAAATACTTTTTAAATTGAAGAATAACAAAAATTAAACTATGAAAAAACTACCCGTAACTGTATTGTCAGGATTTCTTGGAGCAGGAAAAACAACCTTACTTAACCATATTCTTCACAACAAAGAAGGGTTGAAAGTTGCTGTAATTGTGAACGATATGAGCGAAATAAACATTGACGCACAATTGGTTAGAAACGAAAACACGCTTTCACGTACCGAAGAAAAATTAGTAGAAATGAGTAATGGTTGTATTTGCTGTACTTTGCGTGAAGATTTGATGATTGAGGTCGAGAAACTTGCCAAAGAAAATCGTTTTGATTATTTGTTGATAGAAAGTACTGGTATTTCCGAACCAATTCCTGTGGCGCAAACTTTTTCGTTTGTAAATGAAGATGAAAATATCGATTTATCTCGTTTTAGTTATGTAGATACAATGGTAACTGTTGTTGATGGTTTAAATTTTTTCAAAGATTTTGGTTCGGCTCAAACATTGGAAGATATAAAGGCTACGAATATCGAAAATGACAGCCGAACAATTGTTAATTTGCTTGTTGATCAAATTGAATTTGCTAATGTGATTATCCTAAACAAAACGGATTTGATTACCCAAAAACAGAAAGAAATAGTATTAGCAACTATCAAGAAACTGAATCCAATTGCAAAAATTATCACATCAGAATATGGAAAAGTCAACCCAAACGAAATTATAAACACAGGGTTATTCAATTATGAAGAAGCCGAAACATCGGCGGGTTGGATTCAAGAACTTGAAGGCATTCACACTCCAGAAACCGAAGAATATGGGATTTCGTCGTTCGTGTTTCGTGACCAAAAACCGTTTCATCCAGAGCGTTTTTGGAATTTTATAAACAATACTTTTCCAAATACCGTAATTCGAAGCAAAGGTTTGTTTTGGCTGGCATCAAGACCCGCTCAAGCCATTAACTGGAGTCAAGCTGGCGGATCGTCAAAAGCCGAAGGAGCCGGAGTTTGGTGGGCAAGTATG
>JBILPJ010000008.1:0-36084 GCA_044373975.1 Flavobacterium sp.
TTGATTTTGATTGATAAGCGGCACCAATTCAAATTTTTCTGCCAGCGTATCTTTTTGTAATTTTTTTAAGTCGTTCAAAGAAACAACCAATTCAACGCCTTTAGAATTTTTTAGTCCGGTCATTAATTCATTCCAAGCAGCAAATGCTTTTGGAGTGAAAAATTTCGGGTCTTTGAAACCAATAACGATTAGATTTCCTTCTTCACCAAATTTTGACAAGAAATCGTCATACTGTCTGTTTACAATATGCTTTTTCGGAAGCAAGTTCGCTTCGGTGTAAGTCATATTTAGGTTTTTCCATTGCAAACCAAGAAAAATGGTAATTGCAGCAATAACAACCAATATTGTGATTCTATAAGTAAGAATTAATCGGGCTATAAATTCCCAAAAACCTACTCTTAATGTCTTTTTCATAAACGTTCTAAATGCGAACAAAGGTAATTAAAACGAATAAAAATCATCCGAATTATCTATAATTTTTATTGAAATAATTGTTATTAAATAAATTCCAATTTTATATTTGTGTAATCATTTATGAATTATAATTATTCCTATATTTGATTTTTGAATCTTTGCACTTCAAATCTTTTCAAAAACCGCTTAAAAATCTATGAAAAACTATAAAAACACCTTTTTTTATTTAAGTGTAACTGGAGGTTTCACAGCATTAATCTATTGGATTATTTCAAAAGGCAAGGTTTTGGAAACTGCAAAAACAGTAACAACAATTGCAAAACCTAATAACCATTGGAACGATTTTATTTCGTCGATGGTTCTCAATTTTGAAGATCCGTTAGCGATTTTATTGGCACAAATTATTACAATTATCATAGTTGCTCGTTTTTTTGGTTGGATTTTCAGAAAAATTGGTCAACCATCCGTAATTGGAGAAATTATAGCAGGAATTTTTCTAGGCCCATCTTTATTAGGAATGTACTTCCCCGAATTTTCATTGGCATTATTTCCGATACAATCATTGGGAAACCTACAGTTTTTAAGTCAAATTGGACTAATCCTTTTTATGTTTGTCATTGGAATGGAATTGGATTTAAAAGTTTTAAGAAATAAAGCCAATGAGGCGGTTGTAATTAGCCACGCCAGTATTGTAATCCCTTTTGCGCTTGGAATTGGGCTTGCATTTTTTGTATATAAATCATTTGCGCCCGAAGGAATACCGTTTTTATCTTTCAGTTTATTTATGGGAATTGCGATGAGTATTACCGCATTTCCAGTATTAGCGAGAATTGTTCAAGAACGTGGAATTCATAAAACTAGGTTGGGAGCGATCGTAATTACTTGTGCTGCAGCCGATGATATAACAGCTTGGTGTTTGCTAGCCGTTGTAATTGCAATTGTAAAAGCAGGAACTTTTGAAAGTGCTTTGTATGTAATTGCGCTTGCATTTTTATATGTAATTGTAATGATTTTTATCGTAAAACCGTTCCTGAAACGTGTTGGAGATTTGTATGCAAAAAGTGAAAATTTAAGCAAACCAGTTGTTGCAATATTTTTTCTAACTTTAATTCTTTCGTCTTATGCAACGAATATAATTGGAATTCACGCCCTGTTTGGTGCTTTTATGACGGGAGTTATTATGCCCGATATTTCAAAATTCAGAACGATATTTATTGAAAAAGTAGAAGATGTTTCCGTAATATTATTACTGCCTTTGTTTTTTGTATTTACAGGTTTACGAACTCAAATTGGGTTAATTGATGATCCATATATGTGGAAAGTTACTGGTTTTATTATTCTTGTAGCCGTTGTAGGAAAGTTTTTTGGAAGTGCCTTAGCTGCAAAATTTGTTGGTCAAAGTTGGAGAGACAGCCTTACAATTGGGGCATTGATGAATACTCGTGGATTAATGGAATTGGTAGTTTTGAACATTGGTTTAGACCTAGAAGTACTTACGCCAGAAGTTTTTACAATGATGGTTATTATGGCATTGGTAACCACTTTTATGACTGGGCCAGCTTTAGATATTATCAATTGGGCTTTCAAAACCAAGGACAGTTTTGTGCCAGAAGAAATCACAAGTAATAGCAAATACAAAATTTTATTGTTCTTTGGAAACAATGAAAAAGGGAAATCACTGTTGAGATTAGCAAGCAGTTTGGTGAAAAAGCAAAAAGAAAACGCAAATATTACCGCAATGCATATGGTTCTAAGTGACGAAATGCATTCTTATAATATGGACGAATACGAAACCGATAGTTTTCTTCCAATTATTAACGAATCTAAAATATTAGACCAAAAAATATCTACCGTTTTCAAAGCAACCGTGGACATTGAAAGTGACATCGTGGATATTGCCAATCAAGGCGAATATGATTTATTGCTTGTAGGTCTTGGAAAATCAATTTTTGAAGGAACGCTTCTTGGAAAAGTATTAGGATTTACAACAAGAATCATCAATCCAGATCGTTTAATTGATAAATTTACTGGAAAAGAAGGACTGTTTGAAAATTCCCCTTTTGATGAAAGAACACGTCAAATAATTTCTAAAACGAAAATGCCTCTGGGGATTTTAATTAATAAAAACTTGCAAGAAATAAACCAGGTTTTTATTCCTATTTTTGGAGCGGAAGACGGATTTTTATTGGATTATGCCCAAAAATTAATTTATAACAATGACGCAAAAATTGCAGTTTTAGATTACAATGGTCACATCAAAAACAATTTTATTATTGAAAATGCGGTTGATTCTTTAGAAAATAAATACCCAAGTAATATGACTTTATTGAATGATAAAACCATAGAAAAAGAATTTTTGAACCAACACGATTTAATGATAATTAGCCTTGAAAGTTGGAAGAAATTGGTTGATTCTCAAAGCGATTGGTTGAGCGATATTCCTTCTGTTTTGATTGTAAAACCTTAACATTCTATAATCCTAAATCCAAAACGAAACTTAATTTTACTGCGATATTATCTTCAAATCGAGGCAATTGATTTGGTCCGTATCTATAAAAACCAGTTAATCCAAGTCCTTTGTAAATCTGATTTAGTTCAATTCCAGACTCGAAAAAACCCTTATTTAGTGTTTTATAATTAATGCCAACGTGTTGTTCTAGGTTATCTAAATTTCCCCACGCCATTCTTGTTACAAATACCAATGATGGCTTTACTTTTTTGAATAATGTGATTCTTTTTGAACCGTGTTTTAATTGAATCGAAGCAAATTTATTTGAAAAAAATTCATTGAAATACATCGTTTCAAAACTGTTTCTACCAGAAATTGTAATCCGTTGTTGGATTCTCTCTTTCGTTAAATTATTTGGAGAAGTATTGTACAAATGTGTCAACGGAACATCGCCAAAAGCGTATCCACCTTCCAATAAAATTTCGGATTTTTGACCGTTTATATATTTTTTTTCATAAACCGCTCGAAAGTCAATTTTGCTGAAATTAAAATCGTTTTCTATAATTTTTGGCAATGCTTGCGTGAATTGAAAAGTGAATTTCGGAAATCTTTTTTCAATTTCTAATCGACCTGTTGGCGTTTGCATATATTCGCTAAACGGATTCCATTGCAAAGAAACCATTGCGGTTGTCATTTTGAATGTGGAATATAATCTGTCATTTGCATTGAATACATAATCAAATTGCGGCTCAATTACAGTGTGTGAAAGTTGCCAAATACTTTCTGTTTTAGGAATTATTTTAGTTTCTATAAACCCTTTCCACGTTTGATAACTATAAAAAGTACTAACGTTTATTGGTCTCGGGTCATACAATTTAAAAACCCGTTTGTCAATTGCAAAAACCGTGTGGGCAATTTCATTTACGTCGTCGGTATAGGAACCGCCAATCCAAGTATTCGAGAATTTCCCCAATCGGGTTGCCGCTCCCAAATTATATTTGAAATTTCCGTCTTTCGTTCCATAAGCCGTGTAACCTTCAATTCTGAATTTTCTCGAGAATTTTTCGCTTGTAATTCCACCCGTTCCAACTCGAAAACCTTCGTAGTTATTGTAGCTCAATAAATACCGTAAATCCAAGTCAATTGGCCCTAAAGGAATATAGCCGTTTATGATTTTTCGACCAAAACGCAACCTGCTTTCAATTCGATTTTTTACCGAAATACTATCTAAAACGCTGTATGTTTTTTGACTTCTGCTGTCCAAACTGTCTTTTCGATACGTGTTCCAAAAAGCGTCGTCTTTGTTTGCAGCATCATCTTTAATGTCAATTGCAATGAAAGATTTTTTAATTTTAATGGGAGTATTAAAATCAAATTCCGAGCAATAGGTTTCTGATAATAAATAGGTGAAATCTGAAGCTGTTTTTTCTCTTGATTTGAAGTCTTTATTGTCGGCTTCAAATTGAATGGTTCCGCCTAATATTTTAATATCATCGTCATTTTTTCCCTTAACAATTTTGAATTTTTTTGTAGTCGGAAACCAAATATTTTCCTTTGAAATATAGGTAAAATCGTGAGTTCCTGTAATGTCTAAAACGCCTTTAATTCGCATAATTGCTTTGGCAACAGCATAGTTATTTTGATCGATATAAAGCACGCCTTCCAATCCCGCAGCGTTTTTCCTTTTTTTATTTTTGAAATAAATCATCAACGTATTTCTTCCATCAATCGAAACGGTGTCTAATATTTTATAATTGTAATTCGACAATCCGCCTTTTGAAATTGGACTTGCATAACGCGTTTCAAAAAGTTCGTATTGATTATCATAAATTGAAAATGACTGAAGATTAAAGGCTAATATTTCATAAATGGGTTGCTTGAAACCAGCCATTTTTGTTGCCAAAACGGTTTCTTTTAAGCCGTTTTCATTAAATTGAAATTTGGATATTTTTTCTGTTTGAAACAAATGTTGTTTGCTGATTATTTTTTTGAATTTGAAATCCGAAGAATCAATATTTGAAAGTTGTTTTTTGTTGTTTTTCTCGATATAAACGGAATCAATTCTGCCGTTTATAGAATCGGGATTGGCGGTAACAATCAATTTATTATAGGCTTTAAACTGAAAACTGTTGAGCTTTTTTTGAGGATTATTTGATCTTTCAAACTTAATTGCATTTCTGATAATTGAATTTGCAGGGTTTTTATTGCTAATTACAACTTCATTTAAATCATTTGCGGTTTGAGAAATAAAAATCTGATAATAGGTTTTGTTGGTTTCTATTGCAATTTTTTTCGGGCTGTAGCCAATATAGGAAACCGTGATTTCTGATAGAAATTGCGTGCTTTGAAGAGTGAATTTTCCGTCTACATCAGAAATTGTATTTGCTCCGAGTGGCGAAGAAATGTTGGCAAATGGCAACGGAATATTTGTTGAAGCGTCCTTTACAATTCCATTGATTTGGAATTGCGCTTGGATTGAAAATGACATAAATAAAAACAAAACTACAAGTTGCTTCATTTGTTTGATTTGCTACAAAAGTAGTGAATAGTAACAATAAATCAAGTATTTTCTGATTTGAATAGTTGTAATTTCTTGGTTGGATTTGCGTGAGGGATTGCAGCGGAAATCCTTTGTGGAACGAAGTGGAACAAAGATTGCAGCGGAATGCCCGACCGAGTTTAACGAAAAATGTTGTAGTTCCTTGAGACGTTCTAAACGAGGGCACGCCCAAAAGAAAAAGCAGTTATTTATTATTATTGAATATCCGTTTTTATCTTTGAATTTCAGCTAAAAATATCCTATTTTTGAGGCAACTAAAAAGACGGATTAAACTTAAAAACGATATGATTAATAAAAAAGTAAATGCAGTAAAAGAAGCGCTTTCCGGAATTGAAAACGGAATGACAATAATGTTGGGAGGTTTTGGTTTGTGCGGTATTCCTGAAAATAGTATCGCAGAATTAGTGGTGAAAGAAACCAATAATTTAACCTGTATTTCAAATAATGCAGGGGTTGATGATTTTGGTCTTGGATTGCTTTTGCATAAAAAACAAATCAAAAAAATGATTTCTTCTTATGTTGGGGAAAATGCGGAATTTGAACGTCAAATGCTTTCGGGCGAATTGGATGTAGAGTTGATTCCACAAGGAACTCTTGCCGAAAGATGTCGCGCTGCTCAAGCTGGAATCCCCGCATTTTTTACACCTGCGGGGTTTGGAACTGAGGTGGCAATTGGAAAAGAAACCAGAGAATTTAACGGTAAAATGCACGTAATGGAACACGCTTTCAAAGCGGATTTTGCAATTGTGAAAGCTTGGAAAGGCGATACTGCTGGAAATTTAATCTTCAAAGGAACGGCAAGAAATTTTAATCCTTGTATGGCTGGTGCGGCAAAAATTACAATTGCTGAGGTTGAAGAATTGGTTGAAGCGGGAACATTAGACCCAAATCAAATTCATATTCCTGGCATTTTTGTACAACGCATTTTTCAAGGGGAAAACTATGAAAAAAGAATTGAACAACGAACGGTTAGAAAAAAAAGCGATTCGTAACTCGAATTAGTATTCCATAAAAAAACTTAAATGACCTTATAGTTCTTATAAGATTAAAAAAACTTTACAACTCAAAAATATGTTGACAAAAGAAGATATTGCAAAACGAATTGCACAAGAAGTTCAAAATAATTATTTCGTAAATCTTGGAATTGGAATCCCTACATTGGTAGCAAACTATGTTCGGAAAGACATTTCTGTAGAATTTCAAAGTGAAAATGGCGTACTTGGAATGGGGCCTTTCCCGTTTGAAGGCGAAGAAGATGCCGACATTATCAATGCTGGAAAACAAACGATTACTACTTTACCTGGCGCAAGCTATTTTGATTCTGCAATGAGTTTTGGAATGATTCGTGGGCAACACGTTGATTTAACTATACTTGGCGCAATGGAAGTTTCAGAAAATGGAGACATTGCCAATTGGAAAATTCCTGGTAAAATGGTAAAAGGAATGGGCGGCGCAATGGATTTAGTTGCATCTGCAGAAAATATAATCGTCGCAATGATGCACGTTAACAAAGCAGGCGAAAGTAAAATTCTTAAAAAATGTTCTTTGCCGTTAACTGGCGTTGGCTGTGTGAAAAAAATTGTAACCGAGTTGGCTGTTTTAGAAGTTACCCCAAAAGGGTTTAAACTTTTAGAACGCGCTCCTGGAATTTCTGTTGAACATATCATTGCTTCCACCGAGGCAACTTTAATAATTGAAGGCGAAATTCCTGAAATGGTGATTAATTAATTTCATTGAATTAGCAGAAACAAACTTTTCCCAATTCTGATTTTACTTTCAAACTTTTCAAGCTATCTTTGTACTCTAAATTTTCAGATTAATTTAGATCAAGAAAACGAATATGAAATTAGATAAAAAAGACATTCTCAAAGCATTAGAAACAATAACTATTGCTGGAGAAGGAAAAAATATGGTTGAAAGTGGCGCTGTCACAAATGTGGTAACTTTTGGCGATGAAATAATCGTAGATTTAGTATTGCACACACCAGCAATGCACATCAAAAAAAGAGCCGAAGACGACATCAAAAAAACCATCCACGAATTGGTTTCTAAAGATGCTAAAATCAAAGTAAATATTAAAATTGAAACCCCAGAAGCCAATACTATCAAAGGGAAAGCTATTCCTGGAATGAAAAATATTATTGCTATTGCTTCTGGAAAAGGAGGCGTTGGAAAATCAACAGTTACGGCAAATTTAGCGGTAACTTTAGCAAAAATGGGATTCAAAGTTGGAATTTTAGACGCCGATATTTACGGCCCTTCAATGCCAATTATGTTCGACGTAGAATCTGAAAAACCAATTTCAGTTACCGTTGACGGAAAATCAAAAATGAAACCTGTTGAAAGCTACGAAGTAAAAATCTTATCCATAGGTTTTTTCACAGCACCAAGTCAAGCCGTTATTTGGCGAGGACCAATGGCTTCAAAAGCATTAAACCAAATGATTTTTGATGCCGATTGGGGCGAATTGGATTTTATGTTACTCGATTTGCCACCCGGAACAGGCGACATCCACCTTTCCATCGTGCAAGCGTTGCCAATTACGGGGGTTGTTGTAGTAAGCACGCCACAAGCCGTAGCTCTTGCCGATGCGAAAAAAGGCGTTTCAATGTTCACATCCGAAAGTATCAACGTTCCCGTTTTGGGAATAATCGAAAATATGGCGTACTTCACACCCGAAGAATTGCCTGAAAACAAATACTATATCTTCGGAAAAGAAGGTGCTAAAAATCTTGCCGAAGATTTAAATGTTCCCTTCCTTGGCGAAGTTCCAATTGTTCAATCCATTCGCGAAGCAGGCGATTATGGTCGTCCAGCGGCATTACAAACGGGTTCTGTAACCGAAAAAGTATTTGAAGAAATTACACGAAAAGTGGTTCAGGAAGTAGTGAGCAGAAATGAAAACTTACCCGCTACCGAAGCCGTAAAAATCACAACAATGGCGGGCTGTTCGGCCGTAAAA
The DNA here is from genome assembly GCA_044373975.1 of Flavobacterium sp. Classification (GTDB taxonomy): domain Bacteria; phylum Bacteroidota; class Bacteroidia; order Flavobacteriales; family Flavobacteriaceae; genus Flavobacterium. The sequence goes on from JBILPJ010000008.1 coordinate 8,386, forward strand.
AAATAAATATTAGACCGTTTAAACCATCTAATTGACACACAAAAAGTTATGACAATAGAAGAATTAACATCAAACGTTGAAAAAGCCCTCGAAGAAATCAGACCTTTTTTGAATTCCGACGGCGGCGACATTTCACTCATTTCCATCGAGGACGGAAAACACGTCAAAGTGCGTCTCGAAGGGGCTTGCGTAGGGTGCAGCGTGAATCAAATGACACTAAAAATCGGCGTGGAAACAACCATAAAAAAGTTTGCACCACAAATTGAAACGGTCATAAATATCAATTAAAGCATTTGGGCGTGACCCTATTTGCATTCACTATTTGATATAAATTCACGTTTAGTTCTTGCAAATACGGTCGGGCTTTTCGCTGCAAGTCCTCGTCAAGTTCCGCTTCGCTACACTTGTCTGTGGGCTATCCGCTTCAATCCCTCACGCGCTTCAGATACCGAATCACTAATTTTCATAACTGACAATTATCATATACTAAACGCATTCTATTTTTAATCTTTGCATCTTTGTAACTTTAAAATTCTTTTAACTTTTTAAAAATGATTAAAACAGACATACTCATTATAGGGGCAGGGCCAACAGGACTTTTCGCAGTATTTGAAGCAGGACTTTTAAAATTAAAATGTCATATTATTGATGGTTTGCCACAACCCGGCGGACAATTATCAGAATTATATCCTAAAAAACCCATTTTCGACATTCCCGGATTTCCCTCTATTTTAGCTGGCGACTTGGTAACGAATTTAATGGAGCAAATAAAACAATTTCAACCCGGATTTACCCTAAATGAAGTTGCCGAAACCATCGACAAATTAGAAGACGGAACATTTATCGTTACCACTAATAAAGGAACAAAACACCACGCCAATGCCGTTGCAATTGCTGGCGGATTAGGAAGTTTTGAACCTCGAAAACCAATTTTAGAAGGTATAGCATTCTATGAACAAAACGATCGTGGCGTAGAATATTTTGTAAAAGACCCTGAAAAATTCAGAGATAAAAAAGTAGTCATTTCTGGAGGTGGAGATTCCGCTTTAGATTGGAGTATTTTCCTTTCAAATGTAGCGTCTAGTGTAACATTAGTTCACCGAAGAAACGAATTCCGTGGCGCATTAGATTCTGTAGAAAAAGTACAAGAACTAAAAGCATCTGGTAAAATAAAATTAATTACACCCGGAGAAATTGTTGGTTTCAAAGGCACAGAACACATCGAATCCGTAAACATCGAAACCAATGGTGAAACCATAAACATTGAAACCGATTATTTTATTCCGCTTTTTGGTTTAACACCAAAATTAGGACCCATTGCCAATTGGGGATTAGATATTGAAAAAAATGCAATTAAAGTAGATAATTCATTGGATTATCAAACCAATATTCCTGGAATCTACGCTATTGGTGATGTAAATAGTTATCCTGGAAAATTAAAACTAATTTTGTGCGGATTTCACGAAGCAACTTTAATGGTTCAAAGCGTGTATCAGAGAATGAATCCAGGAAAAAAATATGTACTGAAATACACTACCGTTTCTGGCGTTGATGGCTTTGACGGAACCCGAAAAGAAGCAGAAAAACAAGTTGTAAAAGCAATAGAATAAAATATGATTGAAGACATTCTGATTAAAATAACAGACCGAGAAGGAACTGTTCATGAAGTTCAAGCGCCGACAGACATGAACTTAAACATTATGGAATTGGTTCGTATGTACGAATTAGCGCCCGAAGGAACCATCGGAATTTGTGGCGGAATGGCAATGTGTGCTTCGTGTCAATGTTATGTTTTAAACGACATTGAAATCCCAGAAAAAGGCGATGATGAAGAAGCGATGCTTTCCGAAGCATTCAACGTAAAACCCAACAGCCGCTTGGGTTGTCAAATTCACATTACAGAACAATTAGAAGGATTAGCAATAGAATTAGCTCCTGAAGCATAATAAAAGAGCGAGAAATTATTCTCGCTTTTTTATTGAAATAGGATGGAACTAATTTGAAATAATAAAACTACAAAACCCCTTAAAATCAAAAAAGCTATCCTTAGATTCTGAATAAAATTCAGAATAAATGGAAAGCTTTTCATTGGTCTAACTACTAAACCGGCTACGAGTTACAAAGTCGTAGCAAAACAACACAACAATCTTAAAAACCTTTTTGGGGCAAAAAAGCACTTCATTTCTGAAGTGCTTCTCCCAATTTAAGCGGTCTGGACGGGACTCGAACCCGCGACCCCATGCGTGACAGGCATGTATTCTAACCAACTGAACTACCAAACCAGCGCTTTATTGCTTCACTAAACTTTTATTTTCTAGAAGACTAGAAAACTTTATTAGCGAGTGCAAATATACAATCTATTTCGACTCTCGCAAGTGTTTTTTGATAAAAATTTCAATAATATAAAAGGATTTTACCCAAAGGTTTGTTTTTCAACAAGGTATGTCGTGAGTATTTTCTCGAAATCGGCACCAGCAGACACGGGAACATACTTTATTTTGTTTTGAGCACAAGTCAAGGCTACCTTTTTGAAATAACTTGAAACTTGGATTTCATAAGCCTCCTTTACAGAATCTGCAAAAATATTAATTTCGTCGCCAGATTCTAAATCTATGAATTTTCTAGGAGCGGTATCAAAATCAAAATTTAATTCCGTTTTTTGGTCAATTACATGAAACAAAACTACTTTATGTTTGTTGTGTTTTAAATGCTGCAAAGCCGTAAACAAAGCTTCCTCATTTCCAGATTGAAACATATCGGTAAACAAAACAATCATCGAGCGACGGTGAATCTTTTCCGCAATTTGATGTAAAAACGAAACTGTATTGGTGTTTTTAGTGCTTTTTTGATTTTCTAATAAGGATTCTAATTTATTCAAAATCATTCGGTGGTGGCGATCACTTCCTTTCTCGGGAGCATAGAATTCATATTCATCAGAATATACACTCAACCCAACGGCATCTCGCTGTTTCTTGAGTAAATTCATCAAAACCGCTGACGCTAAAACCGAAAAGCCAATCTTATTTTCATAAAATAATTGACTCTCCTTCAATTTTGGATAATGCATCGACGACGAATTATCAATAATTAGATGACATCGCAAATTGGTTTCTTCCTCATATCTTTTGGTATAAAGTCGGTCAGTTTTAGCAAACAATTTCCAGTCAATATGCTTCGTACTTTCCCCTGGATTATACACTTTATGCTCTGCAAATTCAGCAGAAAATCCATGAAACGGACTTTTATGCATTCCCGAAATAAATCCTTCCACAACTTGATTCGCCAACAATTCCAAATGCTGAAAGCTCGAGATTTTCTCTATTTGTGATTCAATTTTCATATTCCAAATGTATTAAAAGATTAAATGATTTGAAAATTAAATGATTGGAAATATATAAACTGAAATAATACCGATTATGTATTCAATATAATCCAATAAAAATTGGACTATTTTCATATTATATCGGCATTGCACCACTTGATTTTGGACTATTTTAAAATTACAGAAGGTATAATTCAGTTTAAATAAAAAAGGCTTGACTTTCGCCAAACCTTTAATTTAATTCTATTTGAATTGTATTTCTTACAATAAAGCGTTCAAACTGTCTGCATACGTTTGCTTTGGAGCAACACCAACTTGTCTTCCCACCACTTCTCCGTTGTGAAAAACCAAAACAGTAGGGATATTTCTTACACCATATTTAGCCGCAAATTCCTGATTTGCATCAACATCTACTTTTCCAACTACCGCTTTTCCAGCAAATTCTTCCCCAATTTCGTCAATAATTGGCCCAACCATTCTGCAAGGCCCACACCATGCTGCCCAAAAATCTACCATTACAGGCTTGTCTGATTTCAAAACTACTTCGTCAAAAGTAGCGTCTGTTATTGCTAATGCCATATTTTCTATTTTTTAATTTAGTTTTATATACTGCAAATTTAACAATTAAAAACCATTCCAACACAATTCCGAAATTAGTTTTAATTATGAGTGCATTGACATAATTTATTTAATAAAATTTGAGAACATAAATTGATTTAATTCCACATTTTCTTCTCAATTATTATTTGGGCGTGCCCTCGTTTAGAACGTTTTTGTTAAGAATGAAGTAATCGTTAAACTCGGTCGGGTGTTCCGCTGCAAGTCCTCGTCAAGTTCCGCTTTGCTTCACTTGTCTGTGGGCTTTTCGCTTCACCCCCTCACGCAAGCTTCAGATTTAAGACTTCAGATTTCAGATTTTCAGATTTTCAGATTTCTCAAAACAATAAATTATCGATAAACGAATAGTTCTTAAATTTTAAGCGGGAATGTATTAATAGATAATTTTTTTCGTGAATATCTGTAGAAATCCGTTTAATCCTTGGCGAAAAATTCCTATTCCCAGCCCTTTCTTAAATTCTGTGACGAGACGGTAAAGTATTGGTGTAAAATTTCTGTGAACAACCTGTCTTTGCTAAGAACGAAGCAATCTAATTATCTCTGCGCCGTTGCCTTCAACAGATCATCACGCTTCACTGCCTTACGTTCGCAAGGACGAGGGAAGGGGAGGAGTATTAGGATATATAATGAGTTTAGAAATGAGATATAATAAAAAATGTAGGAACAAGCCAAGAACTTATCCCTACATTCAATACATTTTATCTGATTTTTGAAGCGGCTTGTGGGTTTACCGCCGTCATTGCGATTCCAGATAATGCGGCATCGGTTTTTTTCTCTTCTTCGAGAGTTATTGCAAGTAAATTGGCAGCTTTGCTTTCGCCCAAAGTTTTGGCATAAGCGTGTAAAGTTCCATAAGTTGCAATTTCGTAATGTTTCACTTTTTGCACCGATGCAATTATTCCTGCATCGCGTACTTTCCCCGCTTTGGTGTCTTTTATGAAGTCTTCATTTTCTTTTAGAATTCCTTCCATTGCACCACATTTTTTGGTGTTGGGTTTAATTCCAGTGGCTTTGAAAACTTGCTCCAAGCGGGAAACGTGTTGGTCAATTTCTGACTGATGGTTTTTGAGAGCGCTTACTAATTCTGGGGAAGAAGCGTTTTTCAACCTTTTGGTCAATGTTTTGCCAACTAATTTTTCGGCATTATAAATGTCTTTTAAACCACCTTCAAATAAATCTCTTAAATTCTGTGCCTCACTTGATTTGGCTTTGGCACTTTCTTGTTTTTTAATTAGCGTTTCCATAATGATTATTTTAAATGTTAGTATTAAGATTATATAATTTATAAGTAGAATAAAAGTAGCAATAATATTTTTTAAATCACTGTTAATTAACTATTTACATGTAGGAATACTTCGATTTGGTGAAAATTTCATAGTTAAAAATAAATTTTAATTAAATTTGAATCGTGAGGTTTCCGAGAACGTTTTTAGCCCTGATAGCAGCGGTATCCTGCGCTTTTTTGCGCAGATATAGCGAATAGCAGGAAATAGCTCCTAATAAAAACTCAAAAGATTTCGATTACAGAAAATATAATTGTTAATTTGTGACTTCTAATTTAGAGTGTTATGTTGAAAAATAATTTGAAATATATTTTGGTTTTGCTGGTTTTAACGGTTATTGGGTGCGCCAAAAGGGGCTCGATTTCTGGCGGATTGAAAGATTCGATTGCTCCAGTTTTGAAAGCGAGTTTTCCGAAAAATTTTAGCGTGAATTTTAAAGGAAGTGAAATTAATTTGACTTTTGACGAATATGTAAAACTGAAAAATGTCAATAAACAGTTGATTATTTCTCCGCCAATGAAGACGATTCCGATGATTTCTCCGTTGACGGCGAGCAGAATTATTAACATAAAAATCAAAGATACGCTTCAGGAAAATACGACGTATAGTTTTAATTTTGGACAAAGTATTGAGGATAATAATGAGGGAAATGCGTATAAACAGTTCAAATATGTGTTTTCGACAGGTGCATTTATTGACTCGCTAAAAGTGGGCGGAACTATAAAAGACGCGCTAAACAAGAAGGAAGATTCGTTTGTTTCGGTTATGTTGTATGAGGTGAATGAGAAATTTACGGATTCGGTGGTTTATAATTCGGTTCCGAGATATATTACGAATACGTTGGACAGTTTGAAGACTTTTGAAATTGAGAATATTAAGGCTGGAAAATATCTTTTGGTGGCGATGAAAGATGCGAATAGCAATAATAAATTCAATCCTAAAGAGGACAAAATTGGGTTTAGAAAACAGTATGTTACGATTCCGAATGACAGTTTATTTGAACTGAAATTATTCAAAGAAGTATTGCCATTTAAGGCGGTTAAGCCTGTTCAAGCATCGGGAAATAAATTGTTTTTAGGTTATGAAGGCAAGCCAAAAAACTTGAATATCGTTTTGAAAAATGGGGAAGAAATTCTGCCAACAATAATTACAAAATTCCCCGTTAAGGATTCGGTTCAAGTTTGGTTTAAACCAATAAAAGCCGATTCGCTGAATTTGGCGGTGACCAATGGAACGTATAAAGCCAATTTTAATTTCAAAATTAAAGCGCAGAAAAAAGACACTTTGAGTTTTTCTGGCAAGTCGAGTTTGGGATTATCGAAAAAGGATAAATTCTCGATTACGGCTTCGCGACCTTTGATAAAATTTGATAAATCGAAAATTAAAGTGACCGATAAAGATTCGGTGAGTATTGCTTTTACTACAGATTATGATGTTTATAACCAAGAATTGAAATTTGATTTTCCAAAAGAGCCGTTGCAAAGTTACAAATTCCAACTTTTGCCAGGGGCATTAACGGATTTTTTAGAGCAGCAAAATGACACGCTGAACTATAAAGTGACTACAAAAAACGTTTCTGATTACGGGAATTTGCGAGTGAATTTAACCAATGTAAAACGGTTTCCAATACTTGTGGAATTGACGAATGCGAAAGGCGATGTTTTGGCTTCGGAATATTCTGAGAAAGAGACTTCTATAGATTTTACGTTTTTGGATCCTGCGAAATTTACGTTGCGCGTTATTTATGATGCAGATGCAAATAGGGAATGGGATTCGGGGAATTTCTTAGAGAAAAGGCAAGCTGAAGAAGTAATTTATTTTCCTAAAGAAATTGACGTTCGTGCCAATTGGGATGTAGATCAGGGTTTTGATTTAACGCAGTAAAGTTTGGCTTTTTAATCAAATAGTCAAATATCGTGTTTTATTAAATTTGTTTAGTTTATATCCAATATTTTCATTGTAAATATTGTAACTGCTTTTGCAGAAATTCCATAAAGCTTTTTAGAAAATTAGAATAGGTTCCACAAATAAATATTTTTATTCTGGATTTACCAGAACTTTACCAATCATGACTTTGCGGATTTAATGCATTCGAAAACTCATTAAATCTTGATTGTAAAAGTAATTTCTGTCACTAATTTTCACCCCCGATTTCGAGATGTTGAATATTTTATTTTCAATTATTTGTTAACTATTTGTTTATATAATGCATGTTAATATAAACACATCTAATTTAGAATAAAATCAACTATTTATCAATTTTTCATCAAAATATTATATTTTTCAATAAATTTGAGTAATTTCGTAGTATTAATTATTAAATTTTATCATAAATTTAACTTTAGTGTCTGCTTTATTTCTATCTAAAAACTGTCCGTTTTTTAATGCCTCGGCCTATTTTTTTTGCTGATTAAAGTAAGTGTCCCTCACTAATTTTTATATAAATAACTACAAAAAGGGGTCTTGTAGTTTTTATATTACAAGAAAAATGAAAAATAAACTTCTTCTTTTAGTTATAGGATTAATCATGACAACCCAAATGATTTACTCCCAAGTTCCTTCGCATGTTCCAACAAATGGATTATTAAGTTATTGGCCTTTTAATGGAAACGCAAATGACCAAAGTGGAAACAATTACAATGGAATTGTCAATGGAGCTACTTTAACTTCTGACAGAAATGGTAATGTTAGGAGTGCTTACAGTTTTAATGGCGCTTCAAATTATATTAAATTACCTAAAATTACTCCGTTAAATGACGCTTCCTCTTTTACTTTTTCTTGTTGGATCTTACCTACAGGAAGTACTGGAACCAGACAATTTGTATTATCTAGGGGTTATGATTATTCAACGGGTTCATTCTTTATATCTCAAGAATGTGAAGCAAATTCAAATTATATTAGATTTTCATATAACGGATATCCAAATTATAACATTTTATCTCAACAAGGATATTCAATACCATATCAGAACTGGCAGTTGTTAACTGTTACAAAAAGCGCAACTACAGTTAATATGTATATTAACTCTGTTTTAGTTAATTCTTCAACAAATACATCAAATTTAATGACTGAAGATGAATTTTTATATATTGGAAGTCATTGGTTTAACAATCAAGATGGTTCGTTCTTCCCATATTACTTTAAAGGTCTAATTGATGATGTAGGCATCTGGAATAGAGCGCTAACATCTACTGAAATTCAACAATTATATACAACTTGCACAACCCCAGTCCCAACAGGCAGTGCTTCACAAACTTTATGTTCCGGTTCTACTGTTGCAAACTTAACAGCAACTGGAACTAATATTAAATGGTATGCTACAAGTACTGGGGCAACAGCATTAGCTTCAACAACTGCACTTGTAAACGGAACAACTTATTATGCTTCACAAACGGTTAATGGTTGTGAAAGTACGGCAAGGATGTCAGTAGTTGTTACATTGAATAATCCAACTGTTTCGGCATCTATTACTCTTACTTATGGCAATGATTATCAAGTTATTAATGAAATGTGTCCAATTCAAGAAATAACATATACCTTATCTGGAGGAGCAACAGGAGTAACGGTTGTAGGCTTGCCATATGGTGTTAATGTATCTACAGTAGGAACTACAGTTACAATTTCTTCTAGTTTTATGCATATTCCAATAGGATATTATAATTTTACAATAACTACAACTGGGGGCTGTGGAACATCAAGTGTAAATGGTTATATTATAGTAATTCCTAATTCTCCTCCTCCTACTTTGTCTTCTTCAATAGGAACAGATAACCAAACAGTTTGTCTTGGGGCTTCTATTCAAAATATTAGCTATACTATTAATAGTGGAAACGTGTCTGTTTATAATCTTCCACCAGGAGTAAACTATACTTTAAATGGTCAAGAGATAATAATTACCGGAACTCCAAGTCAAGCGGGAGTTTATAATTATAATATATTTGACCCTGGTAATGGTAATGGGTGTTTGTTTATTCCTACTCAAGGAACAATAACCGTGAATCCATCTCCTAGCGCACCAATCATTGGAGTAATTACACAACCAACTTGTTCAACACCTACAGGAAACGTTGTTTTAACTGGATTGCCTTCGGGGAATTGGACAATAAATCCAGGTGGAATAACGGGTTCAACAACTACAGCAACACTATCGGGTTTGCCTGCAGGAGCTTATAATTATACCGTTACAAATGCTTCGGGTTGTATTTCTTCTGCTTCCGCAAATGTTATTATTAATCCACCAGTTTCGGCAACAATTACTCTTACTTCTGGCAATGAATATCAAGTTATTAATCAAATGTGTCAAATTCAAGAAATAACATATACCTTATCTGGTGGAGCAACAGGAGTAACGGTTGTAGGCTTGCCAGATGGTGTTAATGTATCTACAGTAGGAACTACAGTTATAATTTCTTCAAGTTTTATGTTTTTTCCAGTAGGGCAATATAATTTTACAATAACTACAACTGGGGGCTGTGGAACATCAAGTGTAAATGGTATTATTTCAGTAATGCCTTTATCTATTCCCGCTTTGTCTTCTCCAATAGGAACGGATAACCAATCCGTTTGTCTTGGAACTTCTATTCAAAATATTAGCTATACTATTAATATGATGAATATCGGAAACGTTTCTATTCAAAATCTTCCAGTAGGAGTAAATTATACTTTCAATGGCCAAGAGATAATAATTACAGGAACTCCAACCCAAGCGGGAGTTTATAATTATAATATATATGAACAACCTATAGGATTAATGTGTGTTATTTTTTCTACTCAAGGAACAATAACCGTGAATCCAACTCCTAGCGCACCAATTATTGAAACAATTACACAAACAACCTGCGAAACGCAATTAGGAAGCGTTGTTTTAACTGGATTGCCTTCTGGGAATTGGACAATAAATCCAGGTGGAATAACGGGTTCAACAACTACAGCAACACTATCGGTTTTATCTGCAGGAGCTTATAATTATACCGTTACAAATGCTTCGGGTTGTATTTCTTCTGCTTCCGCAAATGTTATTATTAATCCGCCAGTATCGGTAACACCTACTTTTACATCAATTTCTCCAATATGTTCAGGAGATATTGTTCAAGTATTACCCTCTGTTTCTACAAATGGAATTTCGGGAACTTGGTCACCAGCGTTAAATAATATTGCAACGACTACCTATACCTTTACTCCAGATCCTGCGAACATAGGCTCTAATCTAATTGGGAATGGTGATTTTTCAGCAGGAAATGCAGGTTTTAATTCTGATTATGCTTTTACTATAAGTAATGGTCCTAATGGGAATCAAGGATCTTATGGAGTTGTTTCTAATGCCAATACTTGGTTTACGCCTTTTAATAATTGTCCTGGAAATGGCAATTTTTTAATTGCTGACGGCTCTATAAGAAATGACAGTAAGGTATGGGAACAAACAGTTAATGTTCTACCTAATCATAATTATGTTTTTAGTTATAATTTGCAAACTATCGCGCTACCTAATCCAGCTAATATTGATATTAAGGTCAACGGTGTTTCAATTGGGATAGATACTGCGCCATCTACAATTTGCGGTACTTCATCATTTAGTCATGTGTGGAATTCTGGTTCAAATACTACAGCAACAATTGCTATTTTTGATAATGTAATACTTGCAAATGGAAATGATTTTGCTATTGATGATATTTCATTTACGCAAGTAGCACAACAGTGTAGCACAACGGCAACAATGACGATAACTGTGATTCCTTGTTCGCCAATTCCAACATGTGGAGAAAACTTTTTTGACAACGGAGGAGTTACGGCTAATTATACAAATGGTATAACTGCTGCAACAGGAACAACTATTATATGCCCAAATAATCCCGGGAATGTTGTGACCGTTAATTTTACATCATTCGCAACAGAAAGCGGATGGGATTTCTTAAAAATATACGATGGAAATAGTTCGACTGCAATATTGTTAGGAAATTTCTCTGGAACAACAATTCCAGGGACTTTTACTGCATCTACTGCTTCAGGATGTTTGACATTTGTATTTACTTCTGATGCAACTTTAACAGCTGCTGGTTGGAATGCTAATGTAACTTGCGCTCCTCCTGCAACTTGCTCTAAACCTAATACATTAACGGCAACTGCTATTACTCAATTTACAGCTTTATTGGGTTGGTTTCAACCAGCAAATCCAAATGGTAGTTTTGCATTAGCTTCGCAAGTAATTGCTGTGCCATGTGGAAGTGTAGCTCCAACAGCTTCGACGATTGGGTGGATAAATGCACCATCAAATCCATTCAATTTAACTGGATTGAACTCGGCTAGTTGTTATGAATTTTATGTAAGGTCGGTCTGCTCTCCAACAGATGCAAGTTTGATTAGTGGTCCATTTAGTTTTAACACATTAATTGCAAATGATGAATGTGTTGGCGCAATTACAGTTCCCGTGAACCAAAATACGAATTGTTTACAAACAGTTGTGGGAAGTTTGTCATTAGCAACAGCATCACCAGAAGCGAATTCATGTGGAGCAACATTAGATGAAGATGATGTTTGGTTTAAGTTTACAGCTACAGCAACAAGTCATTATATTTCTTTATTAGGAGTTAATTATACAGCTACACCAACTGGATTAAGCTATGCTATCTATACTGGATCATGCGGATCGTTAACCCAATTTGGAGGATGTACAGCAAACAGTTCTGCATCTACTAATCCATCTCTTAATGGCTTAACTATTGGCGCAACTTACTATATTAGAGTATATTCAACGGGGACAACGGCCGTAACAACCACATTCGAACTTTGTATAGGAACTAATGTTGGAAATTGTAATAGTGCTTTGCCTTTGTGTGTAATTCAACCTATAATTCTTCCAAATAGTGTAGGAGTTCCAACATTACCAAATCCGATAAGTCCATTTTCAACAACAAATGCAACTGTAGGATGTTTAGGATCGGCACCTTCACCTACATTTTTCAATTTACAAATTCCAGCCAATGGTAATTATAACTTTTTCTTGGAGCAAAACACTAATAGTGCTTTTACAGGAACAGGAATTGATGTTGATTTTGTAGCATGGGGGCCATTTGCTTCAAACGCAGCAGCTTGTGCAGGTATAACAACTGGAAATGCCCCTGCTACCGGAATAAGCTGTAGTTATTCAATCAATTTTACTGAAAATTTTGTAGTTAACAATGCAATTGCAGGACAAATATATGTTGTAATGGTTACCAATTATAATGGTAGAAAAGGATTTATTAAAATAACACAGACTGCCGGAGCTGTTCCTACAGCATGTTGTCCTTTTGGTAATTTTGCGTATTCAAACACTTCCTTTAGTAAAGATGGAGTAAATCCAAGTCCTGTTTTTACAAATAATGCAACAGCGGGAGTTTTTAGTGCAGTGCCAACTGGACTTTCAATCAACTCAACTACTGGATTAATAAACCTTGCGAGAAGTCCTCTCGGAACGTATGTAGTTCATAATACTATAGCTTCTTCTGGGACATGCCCTGGAGATGATGACACATGGACAATTACAATTACAGAACAGACTTCAGCTACAATTGATTATTCAGGTTCGCCATTTTGTAATTCATCAACTTTAGGAAATGTTACATTAACAGGAACTGGAGCATATACAGGTGGAACATTTAGTTCTCAACCTAATGGACTTTCAATCAATTCTGCCACGGGTGAAATTATGCTTTACCAAAGCGCTGTAGGAAGTTATACAGTTACCTATACTATTCCTGCAAGTAATGGAAACCCAATGTTAACTACCAGCACAACGGTACTTGTTAACACTGCGCCGTGGGCTGTATTTACTTATGGAGATATTTGTGAAACTAGTTTAACTCTACCTATTTTTGCAGGTGGGGCATATATCGGCGGAACGTTTAGTTCACAACCTGATGGACTTTGGATCAATCCTGTAACTGGAGTAATTAATGCAAGAACAAGCTATCCAGGAAACTACACAGTTACTTATACTATCCCTGCAAGTGGAGGATGCCCATCCATAGAAACAACTGAAAATATTACAATTAATCCAATTCCGACAGCTACTATTTCAGGAACAAGAACAGTTTGTATAGGAGATTCTGCTACGGTAATTTTTAACGGAACTCCTAATGCTTCGGTAACGTACACCGTGGATGGGGGAGCAATTCAAACCATTGTTTTGGATAATGCAGGAAATGCAACGCTCACTACATCACCATTTGCTAATTGTACTTATAGTTTAGTGAGTGTCAGTTCAAATGGAACCTCATGGTGTACTGAGCCCTTAGCAGGAACGGTAACCATTACAGTAAATCCGAGACCTGTAAATATCGCAATTGCTCCATCTTCACAATCTATTTGTTCAGGTACCGCTGCTTACATTGATATATATAGTAACTCGATTGGTACTGAATTTTTTTGGACAGCAGATGTAAATAATGTGACAGGAGCAACTTCAGGATATGGAAATTATATTTCACAAACATTGACTACAACTGGAACTTTACCAGGAACTGTAACTTACATAATTACACCTTATAATTATAATAATGTTTGCGCCGGAGAGATCATATCAATTCAAATAACTGTAAATCCAATTCCAGTAGTTACAGCATCTTCATCTCACCAAACTATTTGTTCAGGTAATACTGCTAACATTAATTTATCTAGTAGTGTGGTAGGAACTACGTTTTCTTGGACAGCAGATGAATATAATGTTGTAGGTGCATCATCTGGAACTGGATCTTCAATTGCACAAACATTGATTACATTGGGAAATTCAAGAGGATCGGTAACTTACACAATTACACCATCAAATAATGGGTGTTTAGGAGTACCAACAATCGCAACTGTTGCTGTCAATCCATTTCCAACAGTTACGGTTCCAACAAATGCAACGTATTCTAATAATGCGATTGTTCCTGCTTCAGATTTTGGTAGTACCTTACCAGGAACATCATTTTATTGGACAAATGACAATATCAATATTGGATTAGCGGCAGCGGGAACAGGAAATACTTTTGCATTTACAGCAATAAATACTACAAATGCTCCAATAACAGCCAATATTACTGTAACTCCATCATATTATTCATCATCAGGAAATGGTTGTATTGGAACTCCAAGTACCTATTCAATTACGGTTTTACCAACAACTACTATTGGCAACATAAGCATAACCTCGTCTAACAATACTATTGGATTGTTTGATACTGTTACGGTTGATGTACAACTCACCAACGCAAGCGACTTGTATAGTTTGTATATGAAACTTAAAGGGAATTTAGCTGTAAGTCAGTATTTAGATTATTCAGGTTATACTGCAAGTACTTTACTAGGTTCATCAGCCGATGTAATTGCTACCGATCCAATAGTAACTAATGGCGTTTATGATTTTGGAATTACTAAGATTGGCAATGTTTCTGGCTACTCCGGAAGCGGTTTGTTTTATACATTTCGATTTGTGACTAAAAATATTCCTATTCCAGCAGGAACAAATTTCTGTTTCTATTTAGATGAAATTAGTGCTTATAATACAGCAGGTACTCCGAGCGGTTTGACTAACCAAGGGCAATATTGTTATACTTTCTCCAATCAGACAAATGTTTGGCCTGGGGATTTAAATAAATCAAATACAGTAACAACCGCTGATTTATTGCCAATTGGATATTTCTACAACTCTACGGGAGCTACAAGACCCAATGCTACGATACTATGGACAGCACAGCCTGCAGTTTTATGGGGTTATAATCATAGTTCTATCAACGGAAATGGTTATAAAGTATTTGCAGATTCTAACGGTGATGGTGTAATTAATAATGCAGACCAAGCAGCTATTGGTCGCAATATGAATCAAATACATGCTAGACTTGCCTCTCCTTATCCTATTCAGCATACTACGCAATTGTCGTCAGCACTCTCTAATGGCGATCTAATGGTAACACCTGACAATGCTATTGTTAATGCTTTAGCATCACAAACGATTACTTTTAGTGTTAGTTTAAATAATACGGGAGGATTAAATGGCCTTTATGGAATATCCGTAAACCTACTTTTTGACAATACTATTTTTGATTTAAGTACCGCTTCGATAGATTATACAGGTTCTATATTTGGAACTGCTGGTACAGATTGTTTAGTAATAAATCATACTTCATCAAGTATGGAAAGTGTAGGATTGACAAGATATGCTAATGCTGCCATAAATGGTCAAGGTTTGTTATTTAAAGTAACTTTGCAAACAAGATTCCCTTTTACATCACCACTAAACCAAACACTTGTAAGTTCGTATGTTGAAGCTGCAAACAACCAGAATGGTGACCCTTTAGTAATTCAGGATGCACCTGTGACGAATATAATAATCACTAATAATTTAGGGGTAAACACCATAAAATCAAATGAGTTTGTACTTTATCCAAATCCTGCTAATGAAGTAGTAAATTTAGTAATGGGCACGAATACAACTGAATTAAATGGACTTAAATTAAAAGTAATTAACGTACTAGGTCAAACTGTAGAAAAAATGAATATTCAAAATACTTCTATGGAAATCTCAACTAGAAATTGGGGCGCATCAGGAGTCTATTTTGTTGAGATAACAAACGAAAACAATACTATTTTAATGACTAAAAAAGTGATTGTTGTTAGAAAATAGAAGATTAATTAAATAAATTGATGCGGAGATGCTGCATCAATTTATTTAATTTCTACATTTTAAATTCATCCCGATCATTCAAAAAACCAAATTTTTGACGGCTTTCTAAAAGTTTGTTTTTGTCTAAATTGGTGATGAAAACACCTTCCGTTTCTTGAGGTTCGATGAGGTAATTTCCAAGAAAATCTATTGTTTGAGAACGACCAGAATAGTCATGATGGTTTTGGTCGGTGCCAATTCTATTCACGCCAATGGTATAACACATATTTTCGATAGCTCGTGCTTTTAGTAAGGCATCCCAAGCATTTATTCTTGGTTTTGGCCAGTTGGCAACATAAATCAAAACATCGTAGTCTTCGGTATTTCTTGCAAATACAGGAAACCGCAAATCATAACAAATTAGTGGGCATATTTTGAATCCTTTGTATTCAATTATTATTTTTTCGGTTCCAGAAGTATAAATTTTGTCCTCGCCAGCAAGCGTAAACAAGTGTTTTTTATTATATGTTTTAACTTCCCCCGATGGAAACACAAACACCAACCGATTGTAGAACTTTCCATTATCTTGAATTACTACACTTCCAGTTATAGCAGAATTTTTGGCTTTTGCCAATGATTGTAACCACAAAACCGTTTCGCCTTGCATTGGTTCGGCAACCGCTTTTGGATTCATTGTAAAGCCCGAAGTAAACATTTCTGGAAGCACAATCAAATCGACATTTTCAGGAATGGCATTGATTTTTTCTTCGAAATACTTCCGATTTGCAATTGGGTTTTCCCAGACTAATGGTACTTGTAAAAGGGCTATTTTCATTGGTGGTAATTTAACATCAAAGATAAATAAATGGCAGTTCGGATTTGTTTTATCATTCTAAAAAGAACTCTTTACACATAAAAAAACTGCTCTGAAATTTCTCTCAGAACAGTTTTTAATTGAATTAAATAATAGCCTAAACTACACCTTGTGCTAACATTGCATCAGCAACTTTAACAAAACCTGCAATGTTTGCTCCTTTTACATAGTCAACATAACCATTTTTATCAGAACCATATTGTACGCAAGAAGCGTGAATTGCAAGCATAATATTTTTTAATCGTTCATCAACTTCTTCAGAAGTCCAGCTTAATCTCAAAGAGTTTTGAGACATTTCTAATCCAGAAGTTGCTACACCACCAGCATTTGAAGCTTTTCCTGGAGCAAATAATAATTTAGCGTTTTGAAACACTAAAACTGCTTCTGGAGTTGAAGGCATATTGGCACCTTCCGCAACACAGATACATCCGTTAGAAACAAGTGTTTTTGCATCTTGCTCGTTCAACTCGTTTTGAGTTGCACAAGGCAAAGCGACATCACATTTTACTCCCCAAGGACGTTCTCCAGCCACAAATTTTGCATTTGGATATTTCGTTAAATAATCTCCGATTCTACCTCGAAGTTCATTTTTAATTTCCATGATATACGCTAATTTTGCAGCATCAATTCCATCAGCATCATAAATATATCCAGAAGAATCAGACATTGTAACTACTTTTCCGCCTAATTGAGTTGCTTTTTCAGCAGCATATTGCGCCACGTTTCCAGAACCTGAAACCACAACTATTTTTCCAGAAAAACTTTCTCCTTTAGTTCCTAACATGCTTTGTGCAAAATACACATCGCCATATCCAGTAGCTTCAGGACGAATAAGTGAACCTCCAAAAGAAATTCCTTTACCTGTTAAAACTCCTGTAAATTCATTTCTTAATCTTTTATATTGACCAAACATAAAGCCAACTTCTCTTCCACCAACTCCAATATCTCCCGCAGGAACATCGGTATTTCCGCCAATATGTTTTGACAATTCAGTCATAAATGCTTGACAAAAACGCATTACTTCATTATCAGATTTACCTTTTGGCTCAAAATCAGCTCCACCTTTTCCACCTCCCATAGGAAGTGTAGTTAAACTGTTTTTAAATGTTTGCTCAAAAGCTAAAAATTTTAAAATACTTAAATTCACTGATGGGTGAAAACGAATTCCCCCTTTATAAGGTCCAATTGCAGAGTTCATTTGAATTCTATAACCTCTGTTCACTTGCGTTGCTCCGCTATCATCGGTCCAAACTACTCTGAACATAATGATTCGCTCCGATTCAACCATTCTTTCCAAAAGCATTTTGTTTTGGTATTTTTTATTTTCTTCAATAAACGGAATTACTGTTTCAGCAACTTCGTGTACAGCCTGCATAAATTCTGGCTCATTTGGGTTTTTTTTACCAACCGCCTCAACAAAAGATTGAATACTGTGTGACATAATTATTTTATTAATTAATAATTTTAGAAAACGTTTTCGTTTAACGGTACAAATATACATTTTATTAAAAAAAGGGCATCCTTTTTTTAAATATTCTCATTTTTTTATCTTTTTTTTAAGAAGTCAATCGTATTTGTTTGAAATTAACTCATTTAATAGTTTTTTAATACATTGAAACAATGATTTTAAAGATATTTTTATATATTTGTTAAATGTAAAATTATTATAAAATGCCAAAAAACACAATACTTCTTAGTCTATTATTTTTTTTTCTTCCAAATTTTCTTTTTTCGCAATTTGGACTTGCACATGAAATTGGTGTAATCACAGGGCCCGTTGCTTTTCAATCCGATTACGGCGAAAGACATGATTTTTCAACAAATGCTGGTAACACAGGTTTTGGTATAGGAATTATACATTATTTAAATTTTTCATATAAACCAGAATGTAACTGTCTTAGACCTTATACTTATTTTAACGACCACTTTAAATTAAGAAGCGAATTGTCCTACAATCAAACTAATCTAAAACATTTTGGACAATGGGTTGACCCGTCTAAAAATTCAATAGGGGCACAGCAACTAAGAGGAATGAGAGGAAGCACCGCAGTAACAAATCTTGGAATGCAACTAGAATATTTTCCATTAAGCATACGCGATTTCACAGTGACTATGGGTAGTTTAGCTCCTTTTATAAGTCTAGGCGGACAATTCAGTCATTTTGACCCAAAAGCAAACTCAACCCTCGGACCTTTAGACACGCCATTCACAACTCCAGTCAAATATTTCGGCGCAACAACTAATAAAAGCGGAACCGTTTGGTCAGTTGTAAGCAGTATTGGAACACGCTACAAACTTTCGCCAGTTTCCGATTTAATGTTGGACTTCAGAATGCAATATTATTTTTCTAATTGGGTTGACGGACTAAATCCAGACCCAACGATCTACAAAGAAAACAAAGCCAACGACTGGTTAATATGGCTAAATTTCGGTTACATTTATTACATACAATAAAATTGAAATTTTTTCTTTTAGGCGTGCCCTCGTTTTGAACATTTTGAGAAACTACGCCATTTTTCGTTAAACTCGGTCGGGTATTCCGCTACAAGTCCTCGCCAAGTTCCGCTTTCGCTACACTTGTCTGTGGGCTTTACGCTGCAAATGAAATTCACTGAACTCCAATTAAAAAAAGTATAGCGAAGTATTCCCTCACGAAAAATCGGAGAATTTGAGGCATTTGATAAGTTTGGTGTGCAAAAAAAATCTTTCTAAAATTCTTCTATTAATGTGGAATCGCTAGGAATGGAATCTTGGACTTTGAACTTCAAAAAAGAACGGGCATTTCCAGAAATTGACATAGGAATATTCTGCCCAATGGTGTCGTCAGCGACAATGAGACCGCGGCGTAACATCAAATTACTGATGAATCGCTGTTTTTTATTTTCTATGGCTTTCAAAAATCCATCGGAGTCAAATTCGTACATGAATTTTTTGGGTTTTGGAACAATTGAAGCCAAAAAAAGACATTCTTTTAGAGTTAAATCAGCGGGAGTTTTATTGAAATAAAAGTTGGATGCTTCGCCAATTCCGTAGATATTTGGTCCCCATTCTATCACATTAAAATAGACTTCGAGCATGCGTTCTTTACTTGAAATGCGATTGTTTTCTAAAATATAAACCAGTAAAATCTCTTCTAATTTTCGGGAAAGTGTTTTTTCACGGGTTAGAAAAACGTTTTTAACCAATTGCATACTTATGGTACTTGCGCCACGAGAGAATTTTTTGGTGCGAATATTTTTCAATATCGATTGCTTGAACGCATCATTTATAAAGCCACGATGGGAAAAAAAAGAAGGATCTTCGGACGTTAAAACACACTTTTGTAAATAGGGTGAAATCTGATTTAAAGGCTTGAAATTGGGGTTGGAACTTCCAACAATAATTGGGCGTTGCAAGACACCTTTGTCTATTGCACGATAGATAAATTCCGAATTTAATTTTGATAAATTTGCCTCGCCATATTTGATAATTTTCAGATTTTCTTTGGTTAATTTGCTTTCAAAAACCAATTGGTTGGGTTTGTTTTTTACGTATTTATAATTTAATTTATAATCGAAATTTCCATCGGTTTCCATGCCTTCAAAATGGGAAAATAATCCCTGTGGCAAGGAAGTGATAAATTGCTGCGCTTTCATCTTTGGAATGGCAATGCGAAGTTTATAAACCGTGTCTTCTTCGGTATTGTATTCCGCAAAAGGATGGATTTTGACGTTGTTCATTTGAATAGTTGAACTGCTGTCAATTGCCATGAAATGTTCGCCAAACAACAAATTATAATCAAAACGAGCTTGTTTTACAACGACATCTTTTGTGGCGATTTTAGGATGATTTACGGTTAAATTTACAATGGATGTGAACCCGTCAATGTGCAATTCACCACTTTCCATTTCAATTTTTGCAACGTTCAAATGAATGCTATTAAAGCTGGAAAACAACCCAAAACGCTCGTCTAAATAAGGCACTTTAATTTTGGAATTATCGCCATTAAAAAACTTTAAATCAGCGGTTTTATCTCTTGGATTGGCAATTCCTTTTATGTTCCAAATTTGTGAAAAAGTATTTGTTTTAACATTTATTGAAGTTGCTATAACCTCGTCCTTCAATAACAATTGTTTCATATTAAATGTTACTTTTCGTCCCATGTCGTCCGTCCGAAAAGACAAATTTTCAAGATGCATTTCTGTTGGCACTAAATTTAAAATTTTTGAGAGTAAACGATAGGCAGTTTTTGCATAATTAGGATTTTCGGAAGTGGAATTATCGTCTTTATTGTGTTTTAAAAAAGCATCAAAATTGCGTCCATTTTTATTTTTCACCAATTGAATAAACCCATTATTCATTTCCAATCCTTCCAATTGCACCGTTCCAATAATCAGTTTAAAAAGATTGATTTTGGTTTTGATTTTTGCAACCGATAAAAGAGTGTCTGCTTGATTGGGAACCAGATTTATATTCTGTAATTCTATTCCTGAAATGCCATCAAATTTTGCTTTTTCAATGGTTAGTTTGGCGTTATAATCTGATGCTAATTTGCTTTCAATTTTCGTGATTGCTTTTTGCAAAAGTGCATTGCGAAAAACAAAAAGCAGCACAAAACTTAGCGCAATAATTACGGCAAAGCATTTTAGAAAAAGTAGGACTTTTTGTTTTTTTGTTCGCATTGGACTATCCGAATAATTCGCTTACAATATCTTCAATTTTCGCCACCATTCTGATGTTGATGAACGTATTTTTCATTGCAATTTTATTGTATTTAGATACAAATATAGTTGAGAAACCTAATTTTTCGGCTTCTTGAATGCGTTGCTCAATTCGGTTTACGGGGCGTATTTCACCCGAAAGTCCAACTTCACCCGCAAAACAAAAATCTTTTCCAATGGCGATATCTTCATTTGATGATAAAATAGCGGCAACAACTGCCAAATCTATCGCGGGATCATCTACGGAAAGTCCGCCAGTTACATTCAGGAAAACGTCTTTAGAACCCAAATGAAATCCGGCTCGTTTTTCAAGAACTGCCAAAATCATGTTCAGTCTTTTGGCGTTATATCCCGTAGTACTTCGTTGTGGCGTTCCATAAACAGCACTACTTACAAGTGCTTGAATTTCAATCATCAACGGTCTCATACCTTCCAATGTAGAAGCAATTGCGGTTCCAGAAAGCGTGGCATCGTTATGAGAAATCAAAATTTCTGAAGGATTTGCAACTTCGCGCAATCCCGTTCCTTGCATTTCGTAAATTCCAATTTCGGCGGTAGAGCCAAACCTGTTTTTTAAAGAACGTAAAATTCGATACACGTGATTTCTGTCGCCTTCAAATTGCAAAACAGTGTCCACCATGTGTTCCAAAATTTTAGGTCCTGCAATATTTCCATCCTTTGTGATGTGTCCAATTAAAATTACGGGAACATTGGTTTCTTTGGCAAATTTTATAAGTTCGGCAGTGGTTTCTCGGATTTGAGAAATACTTCCAGCCGCAGATTCAATATAATCGGTATGAAGGGTTTGTATGGAATCTATTATTACGATTTCAGGCTGAATTTCCTCAATTTGACGAAAAATATTTTGTGTTTTTGTTTCTGTTAATATGTAACAATTATCACCGTTTGGCGTGATTCTTTCGGCACGCATTTTTATTTGCTTCTGACTTTCTTCACCAGAAACGTATAAAGTTTTGTAAGGTAATTTCAATGAAATTTGAAGCAATAAAGTACTTTTTCCAATTCCAGGTTCACCGCCTAAAAGGATTAAAGAACCGGGTACAATTCCGCCTCCAAGCACTCGATTTAGTTCGCCATCACAAGTATCCATTCGGATTTCGAGAGTGGAATCAATTTCCTTAATTTTTAAAGGCTTTGAAACTTTTTTTACCTCCGAAGTTGTTGGTTTCCAAGCTACTTTTTCCTCTTTTTGGATAATTTCTTCCACAATGGTATTCCATTCCTTGCAAGCGTTGCATTGCCCCTGCCATTTAGAATATTGTGTGCCACAACTTTGACAAAAAAACGAGGTTTTTACTTTAGCCATATTATGGTTTTTTTTCTTCTTGAATTGGTTCTACTAGTGGTTCTTGAGTTGGTGTTTCAGTTTCAGTTTTAATTTCTTTACCGTTTTTAGTAAACCCTTTTTTTAAATCATCAACTTTATTGAGCATCATGTCTTTAGTCAAATCCCCAATTTCATCTTTCTGATAGGCGGTTTGATAATACTTTAATGCCTTTCTGTTGTCTCCGTTTTTTTCAAACATCAAACCCAATTCATAATCGGCAAGCATGCTTTTGGGATAATTTTTCTGCGCTAAATTTGACAATGCATCCAACTCATTATAGGCTTTATTCTTGAGAATTGCTGCTTCAATAGCTTTGAAATCATTGATACGAATTGGCATTTTTATTGCAAATGAATTTTCGATAACGTCATATTTTTTTATCAAATAGTCAACATAACCAGATGGAAGAATTGCTATTTTTTCGTTGAATTCTGAAACAGAAATAGGCTGATACACTCCAAAAAATTGATACAAGGCATCTGGAATTGCATGCAAAACAAGAGAATAATGAGAAGCTCCTTTAAAAGTATCAAAAAGATAATTTAGGTTTGGCTTTTTAATAGTTGCTGCGGCGCTATCCAGTTTTGCAATTCTTTCTTGGGTAGTCTTTAAATCGCCATCAGCAATTGCATGATAATAGAAAATGGGTTGGTTTAATGCTGACAATCGTTGTGGAATTATTTCTTCCATTTGTGTTGGAAATTCTGGACTTAGCGAAATATAAGCATTAAATATTGGTTGGTCTTTGTATAAATAAAAATTTAAAAAACCGGCAGTTACATCGTGTCCAGCAATTATTTTAAATGGTGCAATTCGGTACGTTTTTTCAATATATGGAAGTAATTCTTGACCAATAAATTCAAAGAAATGTTCTCCTTTTCCTTCTGGCAAACCTGTTTCTGGGTCAAAAGTACAATCAGAATAGCGTTCGTCTTTTTTGTTTTGTGTAATTCCAACGATAATAACTTCGGGTAAATCATCCCAATAGGCTCCATAATTTAAAGCACCTTGAAATGGGTCTAAAAGATAATCGCCATCTAATAAAACAAGAACTGGATATTTCTTAGTTTTATTTTTTGCGTATGATTCTGGCAAGGAAACTGTAAATTCTCGATCTTCTCTAAGCTTTTGAGAAACAATAGTGTCAGTTATTTTTTGTGAATAGGATTGAAAAGAAATCGAAAATAGGAATACTAAAAATAGATTTTTCATTGTTTGTTTGGTTTTATCAATAATTTATCGGCCTCAAAAAGGTGTAGCAATATAATAAATTATTTGCTTCTATTTAATATTGGTAAAAGTAAAAATGAAATGGCACCCAAAAAAACTAATAATAGCATTTGGGAAGTCCAAATAATCCATCCAAAAGCATTTCCAGCAGTTTCAGAAATACTATAAAAAAGAAGGATTTTGGCAATTAGAAATGGATAAGACCCAAAACCGCTATTGGTGAATGCAATGGCAATACTTCCTACAACAAATGAAGTCAATACCGCTCCTAAAGTAAGAGTATTGGTTTCGGGAATTACAAAAATCCCGATGTAAAACATAAAAATATAGGAAAACCAAATGAAAATTGTGTGTGCCAAATACGACCATTTTCTTTTCATGTGAACGATACTTAAAAGCCCTTCTTTTAAGCCAGAAATTTTTATTTTTAGTTGAATTATAAATTTTGCTTTGGAATAAAAATAAAGCAGAATAAAAGTAATGAAAAGTGTAAATCCAATAACTAAAAGTATAATTATTTTTTGAATTGGTAATTTATCTAAAATAAATGTTTTTACAATATCAAATTGAATAAAAAAAGCAACTATTATAAAGCCTAAAAGAATAATCATGTCAATAATTCTTTCAGCGATTATGGAACCGAAACCTTTATCAAAAGGAACATTATTGTATTTCTTAAGCACCAATGCTCTTGAAATTTCGCCCGATCTTGGAACCGTTAAATTCATTAAATAACCGATGGAAACTGCCATAAAATTATTGGCAAATGTAGTTTTATAACCCATTTGATCCAATACATATTTCCAACGATAGGCGCGCGAAGCACTTCCTAAAAAAGCAATGAAAACGGCAAAATAAATATAGTTGTAATTGGCATTTCCAAAATGACTTTTTATTTCCAAAATTTCTTCTGCTGAGAATTTATTATAGGAATAAATGATTATAAATACCCCCAGAAAAAGAGGGAGTAAAATGGACAGCCATTTGCTAATTTGCCTTTTCAAAATTAGGTTAAAGAGTTGTCATTCTCATTGGGGAAAACCAAGGAAGGTTTGAACGATTTAGCTTCTTCAAAATCTAATATACCGTAGGAAATAATAATGATAATATCGCCTTTTTGAACCTTTCGAGCTGCTGGGCCATTAAGTGTTATTTCACCGCTATTTCGGTTGCCCTTGATAGCATAAGTTTCTAAACGTTCCCCATTGTTGATGTTTACAATTGAAACTTTTTCGCCCTCAATAATATTTGAAGCCTCCATTAAAGCTTCGTCAATAGTGATACTCCCAATATAATTTAAATCGGCTCCGGTTACTTTAACGCGGTGTATTTTAGATTTTACTACTTGAATTTGCATTTTGCAAAGATAATTAATTTAATGAAATAGTGTCTATCAATCTTATATTGTTAACATAAACTGCAATGAAAGCTCTGTATTTTTTTACATCGGTTTTTTCTTCACAAGGCAATAAAGTAGCTTCGTCAGCAATTTCAAAATAATCCAATTTGAAATTGTTTTGGTTTTCAAAAACGTGTTCAACCCAACTTTTTAAATCAGAAACGGTTTCGGAATTAAATTTTGATTTTACTTCCAATACTGTTTTATATATAATTTCGGCAGATTTTCGTTCATTTGGCGAAAGCCTTTCATTTCTAGAACTCATTGCGAGTCCGTTTTTTTCTCTGAAAATTGGACAACTCACTATATTAATAGGTAAGTTTTCTTTTTCAACTAATTTTTTTATGATTTGTAATTGCTGAAAATCTTTTTCCCCAAAATAGGCATTCGTAGGTTTTACAATTTCAAATAAACGTTTTACAATTGTACCAACACCATCAAAATGTCCAGGTCGAAACTTTCCTTCCATTTGATTTTCTAAACCATCAAAATTAAAGTGATTCGAAGCGGTTTTACCCTCATAAATATCATCCACATTTGGAGCGAAAACAAGTACAGTGCCACTTACAGATTTCAATTTTTCAATGTCGCTTTCTAAGTTTTTAGGATATTTTTCTAAATCTTCAGGATTGTTAAATTGTGTAGGATTAACGAAAATACTTACAATTGTTATGGAATTTTCTTTTAATGAATTTTCAATTAAAGACAAATGTCCTGAATGTAATGCCCCCATTGTTGGAACAAATCCAATCGTGGTTTTTGAATCGGAAATGTGTTTTAAATGCTCTATTAAAGCTACTTGTCTGTCGAAAATGAGCATGTTGTTTTATTGAAATATTGTGCAAACTTAAGATTTTAGTTATTAACTGCATAAATTTTTGTAAATTTGCCTGTTTTTTATTTACAATAATTAATACTGAATTTTAATATGGAAGATAAGAGGATATTGTATGTATCATCTGAAGTAGTGCCCTACTTAGCTGAAAACGAGGTTTCTCTAATGTCTTATGATGTACCAAAAATGGTAAACGATCAAGGCGGACAAATTAGAATTTTCATGCCAAGATATGGCAATATTAATGAAAGAAGGCATCAATTACACGAGGTAATTAGGTTGTCTGGAATGAATTTAGTGGTTAATGATTTAGATATGCCTTTGATTATCAAGGTAGCTTCCATACCAAAAGAAAGAATTCAGGTTTATTTTATTGATAACGATGAATATTTCAAAAGGAAAGCAACTTTTACAGATGAAGATGGAGTTTTATTTCCAGATAATGACGAACGCGCTATTTTCTTTGCAAAAGGAGTTGTAGAAACGGTAAAAAAATTGAATTGGGTTCCCGATATTATTCATGTTCATGGATGGATGGCGGCAATGTTGCCAATTTATTTGAAACATTATTATAAGGACGAAGCGTTGTTTTCAGACACAAAAATCATAACTTCTATTTACAGTCAATCATTTGAAGGAACATTAAATCCTGAAATGATTAATAAAGTTAAATATGATGGTATTCCTGAGGCAAGTGTTTCTGACTTAGAAAATCCTGATTATGAAAATATAATTAAGGCAACAATTGCACATTCTGATGCGGTAATTATTGCCACTGAAAATTTGTCTCCAAGTTTAACAAAATTTATAGAATCTTCAGAAAAACCTTTTTTACCTTTCACACCGAAAGACAAGTTCGCTGAAGTGTACACTAACTTCTATAAGAATTTAGTTCAATAATAATATTTTTTTAAATAAATATGCAAAATAATTCTATTTTTAAGTTACTTTTTTTAGTTAGCATTGTTGCTTTTTTTGCTTCTTGCGATAAAGATTTTAATGAAATTGGTTCAGATGTTATTGGAGATGATCATTTTGGACTTATTCAAGATACCACCAAAACAGTTATTGCTTATAACCAAGCAACAGGATCTGTTGAAACCAGTAATCTTACTATAAATTCACTTGGATATTACAACAATCCGTTTTTTGGAAAAACAAGAGCAAGTATTGTAACTCAAGTAGTTTTAGATACTGTAAATCAGACTATTGGTTCGTTACCCACCGTAACAAAAGTAGAGCTTTCATTGCCTTATTTTAGTCATTTAGTTTCTACTGATGCAACTACTAGCAATCGTACTTACGAATTGGATTCTGTTCATGGATTCGTGAAAACGGATGGTAAAAAAGTTTTTAACAAAATTAAATTGAGTGTTTACGAGTCTAATTATTACTTGAGAGATTACGATGCTTCTTTAGGGTTTCTAAATGCTCAAAAGTATTATTCAGGAGCTACGTCAGATTTTGATGC
>JBILPJ010000182.1:0-4764 GCA_044373975.1 Flavobacterium sp.
AACTGTTTTTAAGCAGCTCAAAAGCATTAATTTCTAACCATTGCGCAATATTATTTATTAAAGTTGAAGACGTGCCTAATCCCCAAAATTTCGGAAAGGTAAGTTCTGTTGAAATACGATACCCTTCTGATGAATTTAGAAACTCAGGATTTAATAAATAAGCCTCGTGCAGAATCTCAATTAAAGTTGATTTTACAGATTGATTTTCTGTCTTTTTATATTTTATAATTTCAGAAAATGAAATTGTTTCTTGAAACCAAATGCTTTTGTCTTTATCAAAACTTGTCCAATGAATTTCTTCATTTTCACCAAAACTAACGGTTAAATATTGCCCGTATTTTGTTGGCAATGCCAATGCTTTAGCCCCGTCAAGAACCAAGTATTCGCCTGTGATTAATAGTTTTCCGTTACTGTAAAATGTTTTTTCCATTTTTTTAATGCGAAGTACGAAGCAATTTATTTCCTTAATTTTTCAATAAATTCAACTGCGGCGGAATGTGAAACGGTGTTTTCTTTGAAATGTTTTTTTATCAAAATGCGTTCTTCAGCAGTTGCCTGAAATTGATTTATAATATTATTCAAGTGCATTTTCATATGTCCTTCTTGAATTCCTGTAGTAGTTAAAGATCGTAAAGCAGCAAAATTTTGAGCCAAACCAGCAACGGCTACAATTTCCATTAATTCTTTTGCGGATGGTTTTTCTAACATTTCTAATGATAATTTCACTAACGGATGCAAAGACGTTAATCCGCCAACGGTTCCCAAAGCCATCGGGATTTCCAACCAAAAACTAAAAATTCCGTCTTCAATTTTAGCGTGGGACAAACTCGAATACTGTCCGTTTCGAGAAGCATAAGCGTGAATTCCGGCTTCTACAGCACGAAAATCATTTCCTGTAGCCAAAACCACAGAATCAATTCCATTCATAATTCCTTTATTATGCGTAACGGCACGATACGGTTCAACTTCTGCAATTTGAACGGCTTGAACAATTTTTTCCGCAAATTCTCGTGGGTTTTCAATGTTTTTTTCTGCCAATTCTTCCACTTTGCAAGAAACTTCTGCACGAACCACACAATTTGGAACATAATTCGACAAAATGCTCATTACAACTTGAATGTTTTTTTCAACTTCCGAAAATGCTTCAAATGTTTTTGCTTCTTCTTTTAGCGTTTTCGCAATTTGTTCCAAGCACGAATTGATGAAATTGGCGCCCATAGAATCTTTCGTTTCAAAAGTAACGTGCAATTGAAAGTAATTTTCAATCAAATTTGTTTTGTTGCGAAGTTCAATATCTAAAATTCCACCGCCTCTTTTTTGCATATTTTTAGTAATGCTTTCAGTGGCAAACAAGAATTTGTTTTTAATTTCTTTAAAGAAATGATCTAATTTTAAAACATCACCTTTATATATAAAATGTACTTGCCCAATTTTTTCTGTATTCAAAACCGTAGCTTTAAATCCACCACGAGTTGCCCAATATTTTGCCGATTTTGCCGCAGCAGCAACCACCGAACTTTCTTCAATTGCCATCGGAATGGTTTTGTATTTCCCATTTATAAGAAAATTTGGAGCTACACCAAGCGGTAAATAGAAATTAGTAATCGTATTTTCTATGAATTCATCGTGTAATTGTTGGATTTTTGAATCGGTATTCCAATACTTTTTTATTATTGAAACCGCATCAGAAGCTTCTGAAAAATAGGAATTCGCAATCCAATTAATTTTATCTTCCTTCGACAATTTTGAAAATCCAGCAATTGCGTTGTTCATTTGTGTGATTATTATTTGATGCAAATATACGTTTTAGTCAATTCTTATGAAATATCTTGATTGATGAAATTACATTTAACACAAAAAAACGTGCTAATTTGATAAATTTTCACTAAAATTGAATGTTTTTTTAAATATAACAAATATGAAATTTATACAGAAAGTCGTTTTCTTGGTCTTACTTGCTTCGTTTTCAGCTGTTGGACAACAAAAAATCAGTATTGAAGCCATTTATTCGGGCACTTTTCGTGCAAAAGGAATGGACGATTTACAAGCATTGAAGAATACAAATCAATATACGGTGTTAAATTATGATAGAAGTTCAAATACTTCCCAAATTGATTTATACGATTTTGCCACTTTGAAAAAAGTTGCCACTTTAATAGATACCAAAGATTTTAAAAATCTTGAAGGAATTGATAGTTATACTTTTAGTGCCGATGAAAAATCGATATTGATTGCAACTAATTCAGATCAAATTTTCCGTCATTCTTTCGTGGCGAATTATTTTATATATGAAATTGCATCTAAAAAATTATCAACATTATTCGATTATAAAATACAAGAACCAACATTTTCACCTGATGGAACTCAAATTGCGTATGCAAAAGACAACAACCTTTTCATATACACAGTTGCATCTAAAACAACCAAACAAATCACTTCTGACGGCAAGAAAAATGCAGTTATAAATGGAATTACGGATTGGGTTTATGAAGAAGAATTTGCATTTGTAAAAGCATTTGATTGGAGTGGCGACAGTAAAAAATTGGCATATATTCGTTTTGACGAAAGTCAAGTTCCAGAATTTTCAATGTCAATGTTTCGCAAAGATTTATATCCAACAATTGAAACGTTTAAATATCCAAAAGCGGGAGAAAAAAATTCAGAAGTTTCGTTACATATATATGATGTGATTGAAATGGCAACGAAGGAAATTAATTTAAAAAATTATACTGATTTTTACATCGCCAGATTAAAATGGACAAATGATGCGAATGTTTTATCGGCACAAGTATTAAATCGCCATCAAGATAATTTGGATTTGTTGTTCATTGACGGAAATTCTGGAATTCCAAAAGTGGTTTTGAACGAAAAAGACAAAGCCTACGTTGATGTTACGGACAATTTGACTTTTTTGAAAGACAATAGTTTTATTTGGACAAGTGAAAAAAACGGTTTCAATCATATTTATGTGTATGATAAAACTGGAAAATTGAAAAATCAAGTTACTAATGGAAATTGGGAAATAACTAATTATTATGGTTTTGATGAGAAAAATCAAACTGTTTTATATCAATCTGTTGAAAATGGTTCTATCAATAGAGACGTTTATCGCATTGGTTTAAATGGAAAAAACAAAGTTAGATTATCGAAAAATACGGGAACAAATGCAGCTACTTTTAGTCCGAATTTTCAATTTTATATCAATTCGTTTTCAAGCGCAACACAGCCAACAAACTACACTTTAAATGATGCTAAAACTGGAAAAGAATTGCAATCTATTGAAAATAATTTGGCATTAGCAGATAAATTAAAAGCATATAATTTGCCTTCAAAAGAATTTTTTACATTGAAAACCGAAAAAGGAAATGAACTAAATGCTTGGATTTTGAAGCCTAAAGATTTTGATTCCAATAAAAAATATCCTGTTTTTATGTATCAATATTCTGGTCCTGGATCGCAACAAGTCAACAACGATTGGAACGGAACTGATGATTATTGGTTTATGATGTTAACGCAACAAGGTTATATTGTGGCTTGCGTAGACGGACGAGGAACTGGTTTTAAAGGAGCAGATTTCAAAAAATGTACTCAAAAAGAATTGGGAAAATACGAAGTTGAAGATCAAATTGACGCTGCAAAAGTTATTGGAAATTATCCCTTTGT
Organism: Flavobacterium sp.; assembly: GCA_044373975.1. Taxonomy (GTDB): domain Bacteria; phylum Bacteroidota; class Bacteroidia; order Flavobacteriales; family Flavobacteriaceae; genus Flavobacterium. The sequence continues at coordinate 3,664 of JBILPJ010000182.1, forward strand.
AGATAAAACTAGAATAGGTATATTTGGCTGGTCGTATGGTGGATTTATGGCTTCCAATTGTATTATGAAAGGAAATGAAGTGTTCAAAATGGCTATTGCCGTTGCGCCGGTTACGAATTGGAGATTTTACGATAGCGTTTATACCGAAAGATATATGCAAACGCCACAAGAAAATGCGAGCGGTTATGATGAAAATTCACCAATAAATCACGTGGATAAATTGAAGGGAAAATTCCTTTTGATTCACGGTTCTGGCGATGATAACGTGCACGTTCAAAATTCAATGCAAATGATGGAAGCACTAATTCAGGCTAACAAGCAATTTGATTCACAGATTTATCCTGATAATAATCACGGTATTTACGGAGGTAAAACAAGAATTCAATTGTATAATAAAATGACAAATTTCATTAAGGAAAATTTATAAGTAATTATGCATTTAATAGCCATTCAAAATAAAATATATGAATTTAATGGTGTCAAAATGATGCTTGACTTTGATTTAGCTGAATTGTACGAAGTAGAAACAAGAGTTTTGAATCAAGCAATAAAAAGGAATATTGATAGTTTTCCTGAAGATTTTATGTTCAGATTGACAAAAGAAGAATGGGAAGGAGTGTCATCACAAATTGTAATGAAATCCCCATCATCACAAATTGTGATGATGGATTTGCCAAAAAATAGAACAGGGAAATATTTGCCTTATGCTTTCACAGAACATGGAGTAACCATGTTAGCCAGTGTTTTACGCAGTCCTAAAGCTAGAAAAATGAATATTGCCATTGTCAGAGCTTTTGTAGCACTAAGAAAAACGTTACTGAATATTGAAGATTTAAAAAATCACATCCAAGAATTAGAGACAAAATTTGACAGCCAATTTGAAGATATTTTTGAAGCAATTCAGTTTTTAATGACTGAAAATAAAGAAATTGAAACTCGAAATGAAAGAGTAAAAATAGGATACAAAAATAAATAACCAAATCTAAATTAACTAATAACTAAAAAAAATGAGTGAAACAGCAGTAAAATCAGAACATCCAAAAGGACTTTGGGTATTATTTGGAACAGAAATGTGGGAACGTTTCAATTTCTACGGAATGC
>JBILPJ010000049.1:0-14014 GCA_044373975.1 Flavobacterium sp.
TTAGTGTTGAAAAATTTGAAATTAAATCAATATCACAAATTCAACAACCAACAACCAACAACCAACAACCAACAACCCACAACCTAGAATCTACAACCTTTTTAAGTCCATTAATAATTTCAATTGCACAAAAAGATAATCTATCTATTGAAGAATTGCAAAGCATTTCGGGTTCTGGAACGGATGGCAGAATTCAAAAAAGTGATGTTTTTAATTATCTAAAAAATAGAAAATATTCCGTTAAAAGTATTCCAGCGTCTGTATCAGCTTCACCTTCGGGAGGGGCTTACAAAATCAATTTTATAGAAGGTAAAGACAGCATAGTTGAGATGGACAGAATGCGCAAAATGATTGCGGATCACATGGTTTATTCCAAACAAACGTCACCTCACGTAACTTCATATATTGAGGTTGACGTGACAAATTTGGTAAATTGGAGAAATGAATTCAAAGATAAATTTCAAGAAAAATACAACGAGAAATTAACGTTCACACCCGTTTTCGTTCAGGCTGTAGCCAAAGCAATTCAGGATTTTCCGATGATAAATGTTTCGGTTGACGGGAAGAATATAATTGTACATAAAGATATTAATGTTGGAATGGCAACAGCTTTGCCTAATGGGAATTTAATTGTTCCCGTTGTTAAAAATGCCAACGAAAAAAACTTATACGAATTAGCCAAAACTGTAAACCATTTAGCAGAAAGTTCTCGTAATAACAAACTTAAACCAGACGAAGTTCAAGGAAGTACGTTTACGATTTCTAACGTGGGCACCTTTGGAAGTTTAATGGGAACGCCTATTATCAACCAACCCGAAGTTGCAATTTTAGCAATAGGAATTATTAAAAAACGTCCCGAAGTAATCACAACTGAAAAAGGTGATGAAATTGCAATTCGAAGTATGATGTATCTTTCTTTATCGTTTGACCATCGGGTAGTGGACGGATTTTTAGGAGGTTCATTTTTAAGAAAAATTGGAGATTATTTAGAACAATTTGACACGAATACAATACTATAAATTACTATAAAAACTAAAACTGACTATGTCTAACTCAATAAAAATAACAAAAGTTGAAAACTCGAAATCTAACGAAGTTGATTTTAACAACATCGTAATGGGAACTCGATTTACAGACCATATGTTTATTTGCGAATATCAAAATGGGGAGTGGATTAACCCTAGAATAGAACCATTAGATTTAATTCCGACCCATCCTGCAGCGATGGCATTGCATTATGGTCAGGCTATTTTTGAAGGAATGAAAGCAACTTTAGGAAAAAATGAAGTTCCGTTATTATTTCGACCTAAAGAAAATGCAAAACGACTGAATTTCAGTGCGGATAGAATGGGAATGCCATTATTTCCTGAAGATTTATTTGTAGAAGCGCTTAAAAAGTTAGTGGCAATTGAAAAAAATTGGATACCAACTCAAGAAGGAAGTGCATTGTATTTGCGTCCGTTTATGTATGCCGATGAACCATTTATTGGAATGAGAGCCGCTACAAGTTTCAAATTTATTGTAATGGCATCACCAGCAGGACCCTTTTTCAGTAAGCGGATAAAGTTATATGCCGAAACTAAATATATTCGTGCAGCAAATGGTGGAACTGGAGAAGCTAAAGCAGCCGGGAATTATGCTGCTGCAATTCGTCCAACGGAAATCGCTAAAGCAAAAGGTTACGACCAAGTACTTTGGTTAGATGCCCGTGATTTTGAATATATTCAGGAAGTAGGAACTATGAATATCTTCTTTAAAATTGATGGGAAAATAATTACGCCAAACTTGAGCGGGTCCGTTTTATCTGGAATTACCAGAATGAGCGTTATTGATTTGCTACGTGACAAGGGATTTGAAGTTACTGAACGACCTATCAAAATTTCAGAAATCATAGAAGCCTCAAATAATGGAACTTTAGAAGAAGCATTTGGAACAGGAACAGCAGTAGGTATTGCAATGATAGAAGAAATTGGTTACAAAGAAATCGCTATAAAATTGCCAATAGAAAATCCAGTTTCACAGGATATTAATCGCACTTTAAATGCAATTAAAACTCAAAAAATGGAAGATAAATTCGGTTGGATTGTAGAGGCTAAATAATTAAATGATACTCAACTCTGTCAAAATTCAAAACTTTGTCGGAGTTTATTAGAACAAATATGTTAGATAAAAAAATATTAGAAACCGCTTTTTCAACAATGGCAACTGCCAAAGCAATGACGGCATTGTATGAGGACAATTTTAAGATTGTTTCCAAATACGTTCACGCTACTTCTCGTGGTCACGAAGCCATTCAAATAGCCGTTGCAATGCAGTTGTTACCACAAGATTATGCATTTCCATATTATCGGGATGACGCTATGTTACTCGGAATTGGGATGCAACCTTACGATTTGATGTTGCAATTATTAGCAAAAAAAGACGATCCATTTTCAGGTGGAAGAACCTATTATTGTCATCCAAGTTTAAACGATATTGACAAACCTAAAATTCCACATCAATCTTCGGCAACGGGAATGCAAGCCATTCCTGCAACTGGAGCTGCTATGGGATTTTGGTATAAAGAATGTCTCTCTAAAAGAGAGGGAGCCGAGTCAAAAAGGGATGTTGGAAAAATTGGTGATTTAGAATCAAACTCCGGCTCGTCTCCCTTCCCTTTGGGAAGGGTTGGGGATGGGATAGTTCTTTGTTCACTCGGTGATGCTTCCGTAACTGAAGGCGAAGTTGCAGAAGCCTTTCAAATGGCAGCTTTAAAGCAGTTACCAATTTTATATTTGGTACAAGATAATGGCTGGGATATTTCGGCAAATGCCAAAGAAACTCGAGCTCAAAATGCATTTGAATATGCCAAAGGATTTCACGGAATTGAAGCTATTTCGATTGACGGTGCTAATTTTACCGAAAGTTATTTGGTCATTCAAAAAGTAATAAAAACGATTCGGGAAGAGCGTCGGCCTTTTTTGGTTCACGCCAAAGTGCCGTTGCTAAACCACCATACATCCGGAGTTCGAATGGAATGGTATCGCGATGATTTGGAAGAAGCAAATTCCCGTGACCCATTTCCAGTATTACAAAAACAATTATTGGACGCTGGATTTTCATCAAAAGATTTAGAAAATATAGAAAAGTTGGCTGTTGCCAAAGTGCAAGCGGATTTTGATAAAGCACAATTGGCAGAAGATCCAAAACCAGAAGATTTATTCACGCACGATTTTGCACCAACACCAATTACAGAAGAAGTTGGCGAGAGAAATCCGCCACGAGAAGACAAAGTTGTAATGGTAGATTGCGCCCTATTTGCAGTGGAAGAATTGATGCGAAAACACCCGGAGTGTTTGCTTTACGGACAAGATGTTGGCGGAAGATTGGGAGGAGTTTTTAGAGAAGCTGCAACATTGGCACAAAAATTTGGCGACGAACGGGTTTTCAATACGCCAATCCAAGAAGCATTTATTGTGGGTTCCACAGTGGGAATGTCAGCCGTTGGATTGAAGCCAATTGTTGAGGTTCAATTTGCCGATTATATTTGGCCTGGATTAAATCAATTGTTCACAGAAGTAAGCCGTTCCTGTTATTTATCCAATGGAAAATGGCCTGTGAGTATGATTTTGCGAGTGCCTATAGGTGCTTACGGAAGTGGCGGTCCCTATCATTCCTCATCGATTGAAAGTATTTTGACAAACATTCGAGGTATAAAAATTGCCTACCCAAGTAATGGTGCCGACCTAAAAGGACTTTTGAAAGCTGCCTATTACGACCCAAATCCAGTGGTTATTTTGGAACACAAAGGCTTGTATTGGAGTAAAGTAAAAGGCACCGATTTCGCCAAAGTTAACGAACCGTCAGAAGATTATATTTTACCTTTTGGAAAAGCAAATATCGTCCAAGAAATTTGGGAGCAAGATGAAGAAACTATTTCTGTAATTACCTATGGAATGGGCGTTCACTGGGCTTTGAATGCTTCTGCGGAGATGAAAAAAAATGTCGAAATCATCGATTTGCGTACTTTATTTCCATTGGACGAAGAGGCAATTTTGAAATCCGTACGAAAAACCAAGAAATGTCTGGTCGTAACCGAAGAATCCATTAACACCTCTTTTGCGAGGAGTTTGGCGGGTTTAATTCAAGAAAAATGCTTTAAAAATCTCGATGCGCCAGTAATGACAATAGGTTCTGAAAATTTGCCTGCCATTCCATTGAACAGTATTTTGGAGCAAACTATGATTCCATCTACCAAAAAAGTAAAAATTAAAATGTTGGAATTGCTCAATTATTAGGAGCTTTTTCCTGCTGTACATTGCAAGTCCTCACTTGAAAAAGTGTTTTTCCAAGCCATAAAAAGAGCTTCCTTCGGTCGCTTTTTTATGTCAGGAAAAACTACTTTTTCAAGTTCCGGGCTTTCCATTTCCATCAGGGCTAGGGGTGTAGGAGTAAGGAGTGATTTTTATTTATCCAATAAAAAAGCCCCACAAAGTGAGGCTGTAATTTATTTTTTAAGAGTAAGACTGTCCAAACTAAATCCTGCAATTGTGCTGTCCAGATTTCGTTCTATCTTATTCGTTGTACAAAAGTATAAATTATTATTTGATATTCAATACTTTAATTCTTTTTATAGTAAATATTAACGTTTTAAATTTCAAATCTATCAACAATACCTAAGCTCTTAAATTTGTATTGTATTAGTTTTGAACAATTTTTGTCAAATAATATAACAAATTGCCCTTCACTCATATAAAAATCATTAACTATTAAAGCAGTGATTATTGTTACTTCAATTGTTTTTAAATCTACAAATTGATATTCAACTACAACATTTAAAAATAAGTCTTTAGTAACCTCTTCTTTTAAAACGATACGAATATTAGTATTTCTATTGGGTGGGTGATTTATAAAAACAAAATTTTTATGCTTTAACGAATAATATAACAAATGCTTAAAGGATTTAATTAGCAAAGGCTCAATATTTTTATATTCAATTCCATCTCTTTTGGTTCCGTCATCTGAACCTTTATAAACTCTGTTTTGGTAATGCTTATCAATCCAAATCTCAATATTTAAAACTTCATCAAAAACATGTGTTTTCTTAGCATTTTCTGATGCGCCGTTTGAAATAAAAGCGTTTTCTACACTATTATTTTCTGAAAATATTGCTTCTTCTTTATTAATTCGTTTTCTTTTTGGCTTGTCCATAAAGTTATTTGGTTTATATTAATTTTGAAATTTTTTTTAAATTTCTTATAAATTGACATCTTTTATTTTTCTGCAAATCACTTTATTTATTAACCAATTTTAGACTTAGTTATCAACAAAAAAATGCCTGACAAATCAAGCATTAGTTTTATATTTAACCAATCAATTGTGCAAATAATTCCTCTTTATCATTCAAATAATTAAATTGAAAACCTTTGCTTTTCATTCTCGTTTTGATAGCCAAAACATCAGTTCTGTTTTTGAGTTCCAAACCAACAATAACTGGTCCCGATTCCCGACTGTTTTTTTGCTTGAATTGGAAATAAGTAATATCATCTTCAGGTCCTAAAATGTCATTTACAAATTCTTTTAATGCACCTGGACGTTGAGGAAATTGTATCATAAAATAATGCATCAAGCCTTCATAAAGCAAAGAACGTTCTTTGATTTCCGCCGTTCTTTCAATATCATTATTACTTCCGCTAACAATACAAACCACAGTTTTACCTTTAATTTTATCTTTATAAAAATCTAAAGCGGCAATGCTCAATGCGCCTGCAGGTTCTACAACCATTGCTTCTTCATTGTACAATCGTAAAATTGTTGTACACACTTTTCCTTCAGGAACAAGGATTACATCGTCAATATTATTTTTGCAAATTTCAAAATTCAGCGAACCAACTTGCTTCACGGCAGCACCATCTACAAATTTATCGATGTTTTCTAATCTCGTATTCGTTCCGTCTACCAGAGCAGTTTTCATTGATGGTGCGCCTTCAGGTTCAATACCAATTATTTTTGTATTCGGACTCAACTTTTTGAAAACGCTAGAAAGCCCAGAAATTAGACCACCACCACCAACGGGAACAAACACATAATCGATGGCAATTGTAGCAGCATCTAAAATTTCTAAACCTACAGTTCCTTGACCAGCAATTACTTTTATGTCGTCAAAAGGTGGAATAAAAGGACGATCATTTTCTGTTGCATATTCAGATGCTTTCGTATATGCATCGTCAAAAGTATCGCCAATTAATACAATTTCAACATACTCTTTTCCGAACAATTGAACTTGTTTTATTTTTTGTTTTGGTGTGGTTTTTGGCATATAAATCTTGCCTTTTATTTTTAGTAAATGACAAGAATACGCAACACCTTGTGCGTGATTTCCTGCACTTGCACAAACAATTTCTTGGGTTTTATCGGCGTCAGAAAGGGTGCTGATTTTATTGTATGCGCCACGAATTTTATAAGAACGCACCACTTGCAAATCTTCTCTTTTTAAAAGAACAGTAGCTTTAAATTCTTCGGATAGATTTCTATTTTCAGCTAACGGGGTAGGAAAAACTACTCCGTTTAACTGAATTTTTGCTTGCATTACTTCATCAAATACATTCATATTTTTTATCCAAAAGGATGGTAAATTTGTTATTCAACAATTTTTTTCATTGCAGTCATTATTTCACGAAGTTCTGCTCCACAAATTTCAATAGAATGGTTGCGAATAGCTGCATTTACTTTAACTAATTCAAAATTATCAACGCTTCCATTTGCGGAAGCATTATAGTTTTTACCGATTAAATTCGTGTCAACTTTGCTCATAAAATCAGCTAAAAGCGGTTTGCAAGCGTGATCAAATAAATAACATCCGTATTCTGCTGTATCAGAAATTACTCGATTCATTTCATATAATTTCTTACGCGCAATCGTATTTGCAATTAGCGGTGCTTCGTGCAAAGATTCGTAATAGGCAGATTCATTTTTGATTCCAGATAAAGTCATCGTTTCATAAGCCAATTCAACCCCTGATTTTACAAAAGCAACTAATAAAGTAGCATTGTCAAAATATTCTTGTTCAGATATTTCAACTGCTCCTGCTGCTGTTTTTTCAAAATCTGTTTCGCCAGTTGCAGCTCTCCAAGTCAATAAATTTTTATCGTTTTCAGCCCAATCTTCCATCATCGTTTTAGAAAATTCACCCGACAAAATATCGTCCATGTGTTTCACAAAAAGGGGACGCATAATGTCTTTCAATTCTTCTGATAATTGGAAGGCCTCAATTTTAGCAGGATTTGATAAACGGTCCATCATATTGGTAATTCCACCAATTTTCAAGGCTTCGGTAATTGTTTCCCAACCGTATTGAACCAATTTTGATGCATACGAAGCTTCAATTCCTTTTTCAATCATTTTATTGAAACTTAATATTGAACCCGTTTGCAATAATCCACAAAGAATGGTTTGTTCACCCATTAAATCTGATTTTACTTCAGCTACAAATGAAGAAAGTAAAACTCCTGCTTTGTGACCTCCAGTTCCAACGCAATAGGCTTTTGCAATTTGCAAACCATCTCCATTTGGATCATTATCCGAGTGAACAGCAATAAGTGTTGGTACTCCAAAACCACGTAAATATTCTGCACGAACTTCCGAAGCTGGCGATTTTGGTGCAATCATCACCACAGTAATATCTTTTCGGATTTGAATTCCTTCTTCCACAATATTAAAACCGTGAGAATAGGACAAACAAGCTCCTTTTTTCATTAAAGGAATAATTTTATTGATAACAGAAGTATGTTGTTTGTCGGGCGCCAAATTAGAAACTAAATCAGCAGACGGGATTATTTCTTCAAAAGTTCCGACTTCAAAACCATTTGCAACAGCATTTTGATAAGACGCACGATTGCTTTCAATGGCTTCTTTTCTCAAAGCATAAGCCACTGTAAGTCCGCTGTCTCTCATATTTTGGCCTTGAGCTAATCCTTGTGCGCCACAACCAATGATGACAATCTTTTTACCAATTAGATAGTTTACACCATCAGAAAATTCGCTACTTAACATTAAATCACATTTTCCTAATTCTTGAACTTTAAGTCGGTGAGGAAGTGAATTGAAATAATTTGACATTTTTTTTAAAATTTTGCTTTAGGCTATATGCAATAGGCTTTAAGCGGTTAGTGTTTATTTTTTATTTTATTTTTACATTTGAAAAATCATACTCTTATGATTCAAAAATTCGTTGTTAATTGGTTTTTTAGTCGGATCATTTTTTTCCATATCCAAAACCTTTTTATGAACGCCTTCACTTGATTTTATGATGGCAATTCTAGAACTTCGTACAAATTCAATCAAGCCATATTTACCCAATTCAGTAAGTAAGTTGTTAATTTCATCGTCTTGACCAGTTGCTTCAAAAACAGTGTAATCTTCACGAATTACAACCGCTTTTGCTCCATATTCACGAAGTAAACGCTCCACTTTTACCTCTTTCATAATGATTGAAGTTGGCACTTTATACAAAGCCATTTGTTGCCAAACGATTTCTTCATTAGTATTGGAAAACACTTTGAAAACATCCACAATTTTTTCTAATTGACGCACAATATTATTGACAACGGCTTCTGTTTCAATAATTACAATTGTGAATCTGTAGATTTTGTCAATCTCACTTGGTGAAGAATTCAAACTCTCTAAATTGATTTTTCTTCTCGAAAAAATTATGGCGATTTTGTTAAGTAAACCAACTTGATTTTCCGTGTAAACCGATAATGTATATTCCTTTTTCATTTTAATATTTTATTAGATTTCCTTATAAATTGGGTAATCTTAAATTTCTTCTTTGCTTAATACAATTTCTGCAACTCCTTTTCCTTGCGGTACCATCGGAAACACATTGTCTTCGTGAAGCACTGCTACTTCTAATAAAAACGAACTCGGATGGTCTAACATTTCTTTTAAACTTGCTCTTAATTCTTCCCTTTTTGAAATTTGTTTTCCATCAATTCCATAAGCATTGGCAACTTTTACAAAATCAGGACTTTGAATATCAGTGAAAGAATATCTTTTTTCGTGAAATAATTCTTGCCATTGGCGCACCATTCCAAGAAAACTATTATTCAAAATCAGAATTTTAACATTGGGTTTAAATTGCATAATCGTTCCTAATTCTTGGATGTTCATTTGCGCACCACCATCGCCCATAATGGCAACAACGTGTCTTTCAGGCGCACCAAATTTTGCTCCAATTGCAGCAGGAAGAGCAAATCCCATTGTCCCTAAACCGCCACTCGTAATATTGCTACGGGATATATTTTGTTTGGTATAACGACAAGCTACCATTTGGTGTTGCCCAACATCGGTGACAATTACGGCATTTCCATCAGTTAATTCATTCAAAACATTCATCACTTCTCCCATTGTCAATCCGCCTTCTGTTGGATTTAGTTCTTTGGTAATCAATAATGAAGTTTCTTTTTCTTTTCTAATTTCAAATTCATTCATCCATTCTGGATGTGTCTTTGCCTCTAATAATTCAGTTAATAGTGGCAAAGTTTCCTTACAATTTCCCCAAACAGGAACTGTTGTTTGTACGTTTTTATCAATTTCAGCAGGATCAATATCAAAATGAATAATTTGTGCTTGTTTTGCATATTTATCCAAACGCCCAGTAACTCGGTCGTCAAATCGCATTCCAACAGCAATTAAAACATCGCATTCGTTAGTCAAAACATTTGGGCCGTAATTTCCGTGCATTCCTAACATTCCAACTCCAAGTGGATGATCCGTTGGCATTGCACTCATTCCCATTATCGTCCAAGCAGCTGGAAGTCCTGCTTTTTCAATGAAATTTGTAAATTCTTTTTCAGCATTTCCAAGTATAACTCCTTGTCCAAAAATTACAAATGGTTTTTTTGCATTGTTGATAATAGCAGCGGCTTTTTCAATATATTCTATTCGAACAATTGGTTCGGGACGGTAACTGCGAACGTGAATGCAAGGTCTGTAACCAATATATTCAAACAATTGTAACTGTGCATTTTTTGTAATGTCAATTAAAACAGGACCCGGACGACCAGTTTTTGCTATATAAAAAGCTTTCGCTAAAATTTCAGGTATTTCAGAAGCGTCTGTAATTTGGTAATTCCATTTCGTAATCGGCATCGTAATATTGATGATATCCGTTTCTTGAAAGGCATCGGTTCCTAATAAATGAGCAAAAACCTGACCTGTTATACAAACTAAAGGCGTTGAATCTATTTGTGCATCTGCCAATCCGGTAACCAAATTGGTTGCTCCGGGACCACTTGTTGCAAACACAACTCCTGTTTTTCCGCTCACTCTTGCATATCCTTGGGCTGCGTGAATTGCGCCTTGTTCGTGACGAACGAGAATGTGATTTAGGTTGTCTTTAAAGTCATAAAGTGCGTCGTAAATGGGCATAATTGCACCACCTGGATAACCAAATATTGTGTCAACGGATTCAGATAATAAAGCATCAATAACTGCTAAACTTCCTGATGTTGTTAATTTTTTAGGTTCTAAATTTACTGTCTTTGGGGCAGTTACTGTTTCAGAATTAGCCATTTTTTTATTTTTAATATCGTATTATTTTTTATTAAGCTTCGTCAGTTACGCAACCTTCCGATGCGTCTTTTACCAATCGGGTATATTTGTATAAAACACCATTGGTTACTTTTAAAGGTGGTGTAACAAATAATTGTCTTCTTTTTTCTAATTCTTCATCAGATATTGCAAGGTGAATAGTATTGTTGACAGCGTCAATTTCAATGATATCTTCGTCTTTTACAAGCGCAATTGTTCCTCCGTCATACGCTTCAGGTGTAATATGACCCACAACAAATCCGTGAGTTCCACCGCTGAATCTTCCATCTGTAATAAGGGCAACACTTTTTCCTAATCCTGCTCCAATAATTGCAGAAGTTGGTTTTAGCATTTCTGGCATTCCGGGACCGCCTTTTGGGCCAACATATCTTATAACAATTACATCACCTGCTTTAATTTTTTTATCTTCAATTCCTTGAATGAGTTCTTTTTCACCATCAAAAACTTTAGCTGGGCCTGTAAATTTTTCACCTTCTTTTCCAGTTATTTTTGCTACGGAACCTTTTACTGCTAAATTTCCATATAATATTTGAAGATGTCCTGTTTTCTTAATTGGATTTTCAATTGGGCGAATTATATTTTGATCCTCAAAGTCAATATCAACGATGTCTTTTAAGTTTTCTGCTAATGTTTTTCCCGTAACTGTGATGCAATTTCCGTGAAGCATTCCTTTGCTTAAGAGGTATTTCAACACCATTGGAACTCCACCTTTTTCGTGAAGATTTTGCATCAAATAATTACCTCCAGGTTTGAAATCTGCAATTAATGGCGTTGTATCACTAATTCTCTGGAAGTCATCTTGCGTAATTTTTACTCCAATGCTTTTTGCCATTGCAATAATATGTAGAACGGCATTCGTACTTCCTCCAAGAGCAATTAATGTGGTAATTGCATTTTCAAAAGCTTCGAAAGTCATTATGTCTTTCGGACAAATATTTTTTTCTAAAAGTAATTTTATAAAATGTCCAGCCTGCTTGCATTCCTCAATTTTTTCGTTGCTCACAGCAGGGTTTGAACTCGAGTAGGGGAGGCTCATACCAAGTGCTTCAATTGCAATCGCCATTGTATTTGCCGTATACATTCCGCCACACGCTCCCGCACCTGGACAAGAATTTTTTATAATTCCTTTAAAATCCTCCTCAGATATTTTTCCCGCAATTTTTTCTCCCAAAGCTTCAAAAGCAGAAACAATGTTCAAGTCTTTTCCTTGATATTTTCCTGGAGCAATAGTGCCACCATAAACCATAATCGAGGGACGATTCAATCTTCCCATTGCAATTATTGCACCTGGCATATTTTTATCGCAACCTGGAACTGCTATTACAGCATCATAATAATGACCTGCAACAACACTTTCAATACTGTCGGCTATGATTTCCCGACTTACCAATGAATATCGCATTCCGTCAGTTCCATTTGTAATTCCGTCACTAATTCCTATTGTATTAAAAATTAAACCCACCATTTCAGCTGCATTTACTTCTACTTTTATATAGGATGCAAGGTGATTCAAATGCATATTACAAGTATTTCCGTCATAACCCATTGATGCAATTCCAACAAATGGCTGTGCTAATTCTTTATCAGTCAAGCCAATGCCGTAAAGCATTGCTTGTGCTGCGGGTTGTGTTGGGTCTTGCGTTACGGTTTTACTGTATTTATTTAATTCCATTATTATTTTAATCAATATTTATTGTTCAACTATTCTGATTTTATTTTATCAACAAAATTAATGTTGTTTTGCAATTTAACTTTCTTGTTTTCAAATGCTTTACAGTGTTAAATAGTTTATTTTTGTATGTAAATATTTGAAAATCATTTATTTGCGTTTATTTTTTTACGATACTTAACGGCTTTTAATCTAGTTTTTCTTATAAAAAAACCTCCTGATTTAGGAGGTTTAAATAAATTTTTTTTCACTAATTTATATCAAGCCTCCTGTAATTGTTGAATCACAATTACACGAATTATTATGCTAATATTTAGTATTTCGTTTCTCATTTTTATTTTCATTTTAAACTTTTATCAAAGTCTTTCACATTATTTATCTTTTTAAAGAAAAATGTGATTTGAACACTTTATTTTTATTTTCTACTGTATCAAAATAATCAGTTGTAAACCAATAATCAGATGAAGGCATTGGAGCTTCGTTATAATTTCCATCCCAACCTTGTCCTAAAGGATTGATTTGCTTGATTAATTTTCCGTATCTATCGAATATATAAATTTTTGCGTTATGAATCAAGTCAAAACCAATAATATTCCAATAATCGTGATAGGAATCTCCATTTGGAGTAAAATAAGTAGGATACCCAATGACTAAAGCACTCGCAGTTAAATCCGTACATCCATTTATATCTCTTACAACAACAACGTGTAATCCTGATTCTACGGGCGTGAAAATGTTTGATGTTTGAAAAGGCCCATTGTCTAATGAATATTCAAAATCGCCAGATCCGCCCGTTACTGTAGCTATTATGCTTGCATCGTCGCTAAATGCAATTGATGCTTCCGCCACGAGTGATAATCCAGGATTTTTAGGAGTTACTGTCGCCGATGTTGCTGTTTGTAACGAAATACATCCCGTCGTTAAATTTTTCACCTGCACACTATAAATTCCACTTTCTTCTGCCGAGTAGGTATTTCCAACTTCACCTGGTATGATAACACCATTGAAATACCACTCAAATTCTAAGTTTGATATTCCTAATCCCGTATTTAATAGGTATGGTTTTAATAAATTACCCGCTAAATCTTCACAAATAATTCCATCTAACAAAGTTGGTGTTGGCAATGGGTTTACTCGCACAGATATGGTTATCGTTTTTCCAACGCAACTATTCAAAGTTGGAGTTACCGCATAACTTGCTATTCCAAATGATGTTCCCGTTGTTTCTAATGTTTGAATTATACTTCCGCCTGTTCCGTCAACAGCTCCTGTAACGCCATTTTGCGTGGCTGTCCAAGCAAATGTGGTTCCAATGATATTTGGTGTCAATATAATTTGAGTGTCTTCACCCGAGCAAATTGGCAATTGTGTTGGGCTTCCAAATAATTCAGGGGTAGGATTTACAAGAACTGTAACTCGAATTGGAATACCTGCACAACCATTTACCGTTGGTGTAATGATATAGACTACATTTCCAGAAACCAATCCAACCGTAGTAAGGGTTTGATTTATCTGAGACCCATTTCCTGAAGCTGTTCCAAAAAGTCCTGATTGTAAAACTGACCAAGAATAAGTAGTTCCCGGTACAGAGCTCGTTAAATCTATTGCTGTGGTTTCTCCTGAACAAATTATATCGCTCATAGGATTTGCAGAAATTACAGGTATTGGATTTACGCTTATAGTTACTAATATTGGAAGTCCTGGACAACCATTTAATAAAGGTGTAATCGAATAAACTGCTTCACCTGAAAT
>JBILPJ010000050.1:0-13768 GCA_044373975.1 Flavobacterium sp.
CATTGCAAAATAAGCAACGGCACGATACATTGCCCCAGTATCAACATAAACGTAGCCCAAATGTTTTGCCAATTGTTTTGCCAAAGTACTTTTTCCTGTTGACGAAAATCCGTCTATTGCGATTGTAATTTTTTTATCCAAAATCTATTCTTGAAAATTAATAGTTAAACCAAATAAGCTTGTATTTCCTGCCAAAGTGTAGCGAGAATAGGAATAATTGAATTTTAGGTTATTGAATTTTAATCCAAATCCAACAGAAATTCCTGAGAAATTCCGTTGTTCTAAAACTCGTAACTCCTCGCCTCTTCTGAAATTATATCCCAATCGAACGTTGAAGCTTTTCTTTGGAAATAATTCCACACCAAAAATTAAGTGACGTAAAGCATTATTAAAAAACGAAACTTTTTCAGGTGTCGAACCGCCATCAATAGAGCCAACGGCACGAGCAGGATTTGAAAAAGCAATGTTCCACTGTTGTAAATTTTCTAATGTTAAATGCCAACGAATAGGCACGTTTTCAACTTCTTGAGAAACACCAATTAGCACTTCTAAAGGCAA
Source organism: Flavobacterium sp. (assembly GCA_044373975.1). Lineage (GTDB taxonomy): Bacteria > Bacteroidota > Bacteroidia > Flavobacteriales > Flavobacteriaceae > Flavobacterium. Next base: position 559 of record JBILPJ010000050.1, read on the forward strand.
TTTTTCCTGAGTTCCAGAATAACTTGTGAATTGTGTTCCGATATTTCTGACTACAAAAGCCCAATTAACGTCATTTCGTTCATCAATAAACAAAGCACCCAAATCGACTGCACCGCCAAACGAATTATAACTTTCTAAGGTTGAGGAAATCAGTTTTGCATTGGCACCAAAATGAATAGGAACATCAGGAATCATAAAAGAATATCCGAAAGACAGTGCCATTTCGCTTCCTGTAAAATCAGAAGTGAGATTTCCCGCTTCATCGGTTCCTTGGAAATTTCCGTAATTCACATAATTTATTCCCGCTTGAAAGGTTTGCAAATGTCGGTCGAATGTATAGGCATAAGAAGCAGTTCCGTAGGTTACTTCTCCAAAATAGCTTCCATAATTCACCGCCAAATGATTGTCCATTTCTGGATTTATCGTTGCAGGATTAAAATTGGCTTGATTGACGTCATTATCATAAATCGTAATTATTTTACCTCCCAATGCCGCTTGACGTGGCGAAGTTACCAAATTCAAAAACTGATATACCGACTGCCCGCCTATTTGCCCGTAGGTTACGGAACAAAAAAGAATGAAAATCAGATATAATTGTTTTTTGAACATATTTATTTTTTCTGCATATATAACGCAAATGCGAAGATATTATTTTTAATAAAAAAAACGGCTAATTTCTTAGCCGTTTTTAATTTATAAAATTTTAGCGTTTTTGACTTTCTGGTCGGTTAAAGCAATTGTTAAGACCTCACTCATTTCTTTAACGTAATGAAACGTCAATCCTTCTAAATATTCAGGTTTAATTTCGTCAATATCACTTTTGTTTTCGTGACACAAAACAATTTCTTTAATGTTGGCTCTTTTAGCTGCCAATATTTTTTCTTTAATTCCTCCAACAGGTAAAACTTTTCCTCTTAAGGTAATTTCACCAGTCATAGCAAGGCTTTTCTTAACTCTTTTTTGAGTAAACAATGAAACTAAAGACGTTAGCATTGCAATTCCAGCACTTGGTCCGTCTTTTGGTGTTGCACCTTCGGGAACGTGCAAATGGATATTGTATTTGGATAGCATTTCAGGGTCAATTCCGAAAATTTCAGCGTTTGATTTTATATATTCCAATGCAATTGTAGCCGATTCTTTCATTACAGTTCCAAGGTTTCCAGTAATTGTCATCATTCCTTTTCCTTTAGAAATTAAGGATTCTATGAATAAAATATCACCGCCAACACTTGTCCAGGCCAAACCAGTTACAACTCCAGCAACATCATTATTTTCGTATTTATCTCTTTCTAATCTTGGAACTCCCAAAACTTTTACAATATCGGAATCTGTAACTTTTTTGTTGTACTCCTCCTCCATCGCAATCGATTTGGCAGCATTTCGGATAACCTGAGCAATTTTAGCTTCTAATCCACGAACACCAGATTCGCGGGTATATCCTTCTACAATTTTTTCCAATTGTTTTTTTCCAATTGATAAATCTTTCAAAGTCAATCCGTGTTCCTTCAATTGACGAGGAAATAAATGTTGGCGTGCAATTTCCGTTTTTTCTTCAATTGTATAACCAGACATTTTTATGATTTCCATTCTGTCGCGCAATGCAGGCTGAATAGTTGCCATATTATTTGACGTTGCAATGAACATTACTTTCGATAAATCGTAGCCCATTTCAAGGAAATTATCATAGAAAGCATTGTTTTGTTCTGGATCTAAAACTTCCAATAATGCCGAAGAAGGATCGCCTTGATTTCCCATCGCTAATTTGTCGATTTCATCCAAAACAAATACAGGATTTGATGTTCCTGCTTTTTTCAAACTTTGAATAATACGCCCTGACATCGCACCGATATAAGTTTTTCTATGTCCACGAATTTCCGCTTCATCACGCAAACCACCAAGAGAAATTCTCACATACTTTCTTCCTAAAGCCTCAGCAACAGATTTTCCAATTGATGTTTTTCCAACTCCCGGGGGTCCTGTCAAACAGATAATTGGTGACTTCATATCATTTCGCAATTTCAAAACTGCCAAATGTTCTATCATTCTTTTCTTTACATCTTCTAAACCAAAATGGTCTCGATCAAGAATTTTTTGTGCTCTTTTTAAATCAAAATTGTCTTTAGAATATTCATTCCAAGGCAAATCTAAAAACAATTCTAAATAGTTTCTTTGAATTCCAAAATCAGGCGCTTGTGGATTCATTCGGCGCATTTTTGTCAATTCTTTTTCAAAATGTTTTTTGGTAACATCATCCCATTTTTTGAGTGCTGCCTTTTCAACCATTTCCTCAACTTCCTCTTCTTGAGAAGCGCCACCCAATTCTTCCTGAATGGTTTTCATTTGCTGGTGCAAGAAATATTCTCGTTGTTGTTGGTCTAAATCAAAGCGAACTTTTGACTGAATATCATTTTTCAACTCCAATTTTTGAAGTTCAATATTCATATAACGTAAAGTTTCTAAAGCTCTGTCTTTCAAATCTGTAATATTCAACAACTCTTGTTTTTCTTTAACAGAAAGATTCATATTTGAAGAAACAAAATTGATCAAGAATGATTTACTTTCAATATTCTTAATTGCAAATGTAGCTTCCGTTGGAATATTTGGACTTTCCTTAATAATTTGAATTGCCAATTCTTTTATAGAATCAATAATAACTGAAAACTCTTTGTCTTTTTTGGCAGGACGTGTTTCTACAATATTCTTTACAGTGGCGGTTAAATAAGGTGCTTGAGAAATAACAGTGTCAATTTCAAAACGCTTTTTACCTTGAAGAATAACAGTAATATTTCCATCTGGCATTTTTAGAACCCGAAGTATTTTTGCAACCGTTCCAATAGAATGAATGTCGTTTTGTGAAGGATCTTCGTCTTCTTCATTTATTTGAGAAACCACTCCAATGTCTTTTCCTGCGGCATTGGCATCATTAATTAATTTTATAGATTTGTCTCTTCCAGCAGTAATTGGAATTACCACTCCAGGGAATAAAACTGTGTTTCGTAAAGGTAAAATCGCCAAGGATTCTGGCAATTCTTCGTTATTCATCTCTTCTTCGTCTTCTGGTGTTAAAAGCGGAATTAATTCTGCTTCGGAATCAAATTCTTGAAGTGACAAATTGTCAATAGTGATTATTTTAGGGTTTGACATAGTAAAAATTAGGTCGTTTTGACATTATAATTAGAAATAAATCGATTTAAATGGTCGTTATCATTTCAAAAAACTCACATTTAAAACAAAAAGCAGCAAAAAAATAATTGTTAAAGCATTAAAAGATTGCCATTCTAATAAAGCAATCATTATGCCATTTGATTTGTTAAAAAAAGCCATCTATAAGACAGCTTTTAAATAAATCTTAAATATAATTTATCGTGTATAAACTATGTTGATACTTGAAGTTAAAAAAACAGGTTCGTTAGTTGAAGTCGTTCCAACAATTTCACCAAGTGGAACGCTATACGTTAGCGTATTTGATGCAACTAAAAAAGTTTCAACTACTGCTGTTCCAGCATCATCATAGGTTAAAGTTAATATAGTTCCATTTAAAGCCCAAGTTCCTGAAAGTAATGGGTCAGAATAACACTCCATTGTTGAAGTTGTTGCTGTAGTGCTTATATCCAAACCATTTTGCGTAGCATTAAATGTGTAATCCGCATTTAAAGTCAAAATACTGTTATTGAAACAAGTAGTTTCCGACATTTGATTTATAGATGAAGTCCCGTCATTGTTCAAATCTGTAGGGATTCCAGTATTAAAAGCGGTCATTCTGTATGCACCAACAATACTCGTAGGATTTACGAGATTTCCTAATAAATCTTGATCTACAGGCTCGATAGAAGTAGTACAAGAAGTAAATGTCATTAAAGTAAAAATAGAAAATATTGCTGCAGCGGTTAGTTTTATTGTGTTCATTTAGTTTTGATTTTAATTTTTGTCAAATATAATTCAATTTATATTGCTATAATAATTTTTCTTTTAACTCTTGATAATAAAAATATTCCTGTAACAAAAAACAGTCCTAAAAATACAATTGAATATCTTGGACTCCCTGTTACTTGGTCGATAATTCCGTAAAGACACATTCCAATTACGATTCCAATTTTTTCTGAAACATCATAAAAACTAAAAAAAGAAGCTGTATCATCCGTTTCTGGTAGCATTTTAGAATACGTAGAACGGGAAAGCGCTTGAATTCCTCCCATTACCAAACCGACAAAACCTGCTGTCATATAAAATTCAATTGGTGAAGTTACAAAAAATGCAACCACGCATAAAACTGCCCAAATACAATTTAAGAATATTAAAGTGCTAATGTTTCCGAACTTTTCTGAAGCTTTAGAAGTTAAATTGGCACCCAAAATAGCAACCAATTGAATTACTAAAATACTGATTATTAAACCCGTCGTTTTTTCACTATCGGATTCCCAAGATATTTCTTGCTCTCCAAAGTAAACTGCAATAATCATAACCGTTTGAACCGCCATTCCATAAACGAAGAAACTTCCCAAAAATCGTTTTAATTGAACGTTGTGTTCTAATAAATACCAAACTTTTTTAAGTTCGTGAAAACCATTAAAAACTACTGCTTTTGTAACTTTATGACCTTTATTTCCTTTCGGCAAATAGTAATAGGTATATTGACTGAAGCCAATCCACCAAATTCCAACCATTACAAATGAATAGCGCATTGCTTTCATACTTGCTTCACCCGAAGTTCCTGTAATTCCAAAAAAATCAGGTTTCATAACCATTGCCAAGTTAATAATTAGCAATAAAACGCTTCCAATATATCCAATTGAAAACCCTTTTGCACTAATTTTATCTTGTTGTTCTGGAAATGCAATATCTGGCAAATAGGAATTATAAAAAACCAAACTTCCCCAAAATCCAACCAATCCAAAAAAGTAAGCAATCAGACTATAATAAATGTGTTCCAATGAAAACCAATACATTGCAATACACGAAAGTGCACCCAAATAGCAGAAGAATTTCATAAAGTTCTTTTTATTTCCAACATAATCGGCGATACCTGATAATAATGGCGAAATAAAAGCGACCAATAAAAATGCAGCTGCCGTTACAAAACTAATTAGTGCCGTACTTTTGAGAGTTGTTCCAAATACATCAATATTGGAAACGCCTCTGATTTTGAATAATGCTCCGTAAAAAATAGGGAAAATTGCGGATGCAATTACCAAGCTGTAAACGGAATTTGCCCAATCGTAGAAAGCCCAAGCATTCAGTAATTTTGAATTTCCTTTTTCAAGATTTGCCATAAATAATCAGTAGGTATTAGATATAATAGTCTTAAAGACAGCACCGAAGATAGTATTTTTTATTTAAAAACAACACCAAATTTCGCTGCTTCAATTTTGGCTTCTGGGATTAGGCTTTTTAATTTTGCTATTCGGGTTGCATCAGATGGGTGCGTGCTTAAAAATTCTGGTTGTGATTTACCTCCTGAATTTGCTGACATTCTTTCCCAAAAAGCGACCGCAGTCGTTGGATCATAACCTGCAATTGCCATTAGAATTAAACCTATTTTATCGCCTTCACTTTCGTGACTTCTGCTAAAAGGCAACATCCCTCCATATTGAGTAACTCCGCCGTAAGCAGTCATCCAAATTTGTTTTTCTTGATCACTTTTTGAGTCTGTTGCAATTCCCACAACTCCTGCTCCTGCTTGTTGTAATATGCCCGCACTCATTCGTTGCGCTCCGTGATTTGCCAATGCGTGCGCTACTTCGTGCCCCATTACGGTTGCCATTCCAGCGTCATCTTTGCAAATTGGCAAAATGGCAGAATAGAATACTATTTTTCCACCTGGCAAACACCAAGCATTGACTTCTTTGCTTTCAACCAATTTATATTCCCAAGCATAATCCTTTAAATAGTCTTTAAATCCATTGGCGTTCAAATATTTTTCGGCAGCAATTTTAATTTTTGTACCTACCATTTCAACACGTTTTGCATCGGTAGTTCCAACAATCACTTTATTATCTTTCAAAAAAGTACCATATTGCTGAAAAGATGTTGGAAACAGTTCGCTATTGGAAACAAAATTCAATGTGTTTTTACCTGTAAATGGATTTTTGGCGCAAGAAAAAAGAATAGAAATGGCTGTAATAAATAAGATTAAGTGCTTTTTCATAAAATTTGATTTTAATTTTGAATGTTAAAGTTACAAATATATCTCTTTATTTTAATGCTGTAACATAAAAATACTTGCGTATTTATTGCTTTAATTTGTTAAACTATTTTATGATTAATTTAATAAATGTAAGATGCTAACGGAAAAATAATAACCTAAATTGCATCAATTAAATATCATTTAAATTAATTGCATTGAATTCAAATAAAAAGCAACATTTGAAAGTTCCGAAAGCCATTATTTACATTGGAAAAATACTTCAATTTTTTTCTGTAAAACTGACTACTTTATATTTAGCGCGATTATTTACAACTCCAATAAAACACAAAGTTCCAAAGAGAGAGTTGGAAATGGATAAAAACAGTATTCAAAAAAGAATAGTGATTCCAATCATTAATAAGGAAATTGTGGTGTATCAATATGGCAAAAGTCATAAAAAAGTACTGCTTGTACACGGTTGGTCAGGACGTGGAACGCAATTGGTGAAATTTGCAGATGCTTTGGTAAATGAAGGGTTTTCAACTATTAGTTTTGATGCTCCTGCACACGGAAAATCATCGGGAAATACTACAATAATGACCGAATTTATTGCTTCAATAATAGAAATTGATAAGGAATTTGGACCTTTTGAAGCTGCTGTTGGACATTCTTTAGGTGGAATGGCTTTGCTTAATGCAATAAAAAAAGTATTGAAAATTAACCGATTAACCATCATTGGAAGTGGCGATAAAGTGAAAGATATTTTAGATGATTTCGTTTATAAATTAGAACTTAAACCCGAATTTAGCTCACATTTGCAAAAGCATTTTGAAAAAAAATACAACGAGCCTATGGAAAATTATTCCGCTCATAGTGCTGCCAAAACAGTTGACATTCCTGTTCTTGTTATTCACGATGAAAACGATTATGAAGTTCCTGTGACTACTTCCATAAATATTCACGAGCATTTAAAAAATGGCGAATTATTAATTACACAACATTTGGGACATCGAAAAATTCTTGGAAACCCTTTTGTGATTGAGAAAACTATCGAATTTATTAACATTTAATTTTTATTCAAATGAAAAACAAGCTATTTATATTACTTATTTTATTTTCACTTTTTTCCTGTCAAGGGCAAGATAAAACGAAAAATTCAAAACTTGAAATTCAGAAATCAGAGGCGCAATGGAAAAAAGAATTAACGCCCGAACAATTTGAAGTCCTTCGTGAAAAAGGAACCGAACGCCCATTTTCAGGGAAATATGTAAATACATTTGAAAAAGGAACTTACGTTTGTGCTGCTTGTGATAATTTACTTTTTTATTCCGATGCTAAATTCCATTCCGATTGTGGCTGGCCTTCCTTTGATAAAGCCATAAAAGGTTCAGTGACTTATATAACTGATTCAAGTTTTGGAATGTCTCGAACCGAAGTTAATTGTGCAAAATGTGGCGGTCATTTAGGTCATGTTTTTGATGATGGACCTACTAAAACTGGGCAACGTTTTTGTACAAATTCTGTATCTGTTAAATTTATACCTTCAAAATAATGAGTGCATCAATAGAAAAATCGGAAAAAGAGTGGAAAGATCAATTGGGTTTAGAACGCTATAAAATCCTTCGTCAAAAAGGTACAGAATTTCCACACTCAGGAAAATACAACCTACATTTCGAAAAAGGAACATATTGTTGTGGCGGTTGTGGTGAACCTTTATTTGAAAGCAATTCTAAGTTTGATGCCCATTGCGGCTGGCCTTCCTTCGATGAATCGATACCTGGAAAAGTAAAATATATAAAAGATGCTACGCACGGAATGATTCGTACAGAAATTGTTTGTGCCAATTGTGGCGGACATTTAGGACACGTTTTTGATGACGGCCCAACGAAAACTGGGCAACGCTATTGTGTGAATTCTTTATCTGTAGATTTTGTAAAATAGATTTTATCTAAAGTCAAAATTGTTCTTTTGAGATTTACTTTTAAGAATACTGCATGAATTATCATCCTAACTAATTATTATTTCGTAATTTTAGAGGTGATAATATATTCCATTCATTATGATACGAATCCTCAAGAAACTGCTAATTGGAAATGGAACTAAATTTGAACCTGCGGTTCAAAATCCCATTCAAAAAAGTATCAATAACATCAAAGCGATTTGGAATAACGACCACCAAGACGATAATGGAATTGAAAAGATAATTCGACTTTTGCTTTCGTCTTCACAGTTATTGTTTCCTGGTATTTACATTAAGTTTTTAGCCAATAAAAAAGGACCTCAATATGTTGATTTATCTTTAGATTTCTATGTTTTACTGAAAGTTATGTTTCCAATTTTGATATTAATTAACCATTGGGAAGTCAATAATTTTGTGATTTATGGAATGGTTTATGTTTTGTTGGAAACCATTTTATACATTCCAACCTTAATTTTTGCGTCAGATACTTTTTCAAAACCTCGCTCCTACAGAAGGTCGATGTTGTTATTATTCTTCAATTATTTGGAAATTGTGTTTGCTTATGCGGTACTTTATACTTGTGGAAATCATCTAAACAAACCTTTTCACCACTGGTTTGATGCTATTTATTTTAGTATTATAACTTCGTCATCAATTGGGTATGGCGATTATTTTCCAATAACAACTTACGGCAAGTTTTTAGTAAGCACTCAAGCGTTGTTATTCTTGTTTTTTGTTGTTTTATTTTTAAACTTTTTCTCTACAAAAATTAAAGCAAAAGGATATTTCGACCACGGAAGTAAAGAAAATTAAATTAATTTCCTAGCTTTTTCTAAATCTTCAAAAGTGTCAATTCCGATTCCAACGTGAGTAGTTTCAACCATTTTGATGCGTTTTCCAAATTCCAAGTAGCGCAATTGTTCTAATTTCTCGGAAGCTTCTAAGGATTTCATCGGCAAACTATAAAAATCCAATAAGGCTTGTTTTCTAAAAGCATAAATCCCGATGTGTTGCATATAACGCACGCCAACGTTCACTTCTCTTGGATAAGGAATCACTGAACGGGAAAAATATAAAGCAAATTCATTCTGATCGACAACAACTTTTACATTGTTAGGATTGTTAATTTCTTCGATATCGGTAATTTCCCGCATTAACGAAGCCAAATCAACTTCATTTTTGGTGTCATTTCTAAAAATATGCAGTAGTTTTTCTAACGGTTGTTTATTTATAAAAGGTTCGTCACCTTGTACATTTACTACAACATCAATATCCAAATGCTCAACAGCCTCAGCAATTCTGTCGCTTCCCGATTCGTGTTCTTTTATGCTCATAATGGCTTTTCCACCTTGAGAAACAATTTCAATGAATATCAAATCAGAATCGGTTACAACAAATACATCATCAAATAAATTGGTATTAACCGCCGCTTCGTAGGTTCTGGAAATGACCGTTTTACCACCCAAATCTTGCATTAATTTAGCGTGAAATCGTGTCGATGCATATCGTGCGGGAATAACTGCTATTATTTTCATAAATTACTTTTGAAATACAAACTTACAAATGATTTTATAAATAAAACTATTCTTCAAAATTTTCGTCTTTGAAACCTATCAAATACAAATTGTCTTTTGCTCTTGTGATTGCTGTATATAACCATCGAATATAATCTCTATCGATGCCGTTTGGCAAATATGGCTGCTCTATAAACACAGTATTCCATTGTCCTCCTTGCGATTTATGACACGTAATTGCATACGAAAACTTGACTTGCAGCGCATTGAAATATTCGTTTTCTTTTACTTTTTGAAACATTTTATACTTGGTTTCCCCTTCATAATCTTTCATCACTTCTTGGTACAATCTGTTGGATTCTTCGTAGGTTAATGATGGTGATTCACTGGTAATTGTGTCCATCAGTAAAACGGTTTCTAATGGGATTTGATTAGGATAATCAACCATTCTAATTTTGACTTTCGCAAATTTAAAGCCGTATAATTCTTGGATATTAAAAATTTCTAAGACTTCAATAATATCACCATTGGCAATAAAACCCGCTTCATCAGAATCTTTAAGCCAGAAGTAATTGTTTTTCACTACCATCAAAAAATCGCCTGTGGACAATTCACTTTCCTTGTCTAATATTTTGGTGCGAATTTGCTCATTATATTGATTGGCACGCTTATTAGAACGAACGATAAAAGCAGTATCTTCAATACTATAATTGCTATATGCCGAATTAATTGCGTCTTGAATATCGTAGCCGTCAGTGAGACGAACAATATCTTTAAACCCTCGTAATTGGAATTTAAAACTGTCAAAGAATGTATCTTTCAACACTTCTCGAAGTTCAGTAGCATTGAATAAAATACCCGAATTTTCCTCTTGTCGCATTACTTCGTCCAACTCAATGTGCTTGATTTCTTTGTTGTAATGCATTCCCAAAGTATCAATATTCAAAGCGGGCGAAATATCTAAATTTACGGGTGGCAACTGAGCAGTATCTCCCAATAAAATCATTTTGCAATTGGTTCCTGAATAAATATAAGAAATCAAATCGTCTAATAAAGAACCGTTTTCATACATTTTACTTTCGGAATTCGTATCCGAAATCATCGAAGCTTCATCAACTATAAAGAAAGTATTTTTGTGTTTGTTTTGTTGCAACGTAAAACTCACGCCTCCACCAGCGCCTTTCTTTGGAAAATATATTTTTTTGTGAATGGTAAAGGCAGGTTTATGAGAATAATTTGCAATAACTTTTGCGGCACGACCTGTTGGCGCAAGCAAAACATACTTTTTATTGATTTCCATTAAGTTATTTACGATCGTAGAAATCACGGTTGTTTTTCCAGTTCCCGCATATCCTTTCAAGACAAATATCTCATTATTATCGTCATTGGTAATAAATTCCGCTATTTGCTGAAAGAAAATATCCTGTTTATTCGTGGGAACAAACGGAAATTGTCTTCGCAAAAGGGAATAAAAATAACTTGAATTCATAGATGGATATTTCATCGCAAAGTACGCAAAGTTTTTTTTTGAGTGTTTATAAATTGTCGATAATATCAAAATAAAATCCGAAATTTTCTTTTTAATTTCAATTTTGAAAATAGCACAAAAAAAAGAGACCGTTTGGTCTCTCTTTCTTTAACTTCTAATTAATTTTCTATATTTCAATCGTTTCGGGGTTAAATCTCCACCCAAACGTTTCTTCTTATTTTCTTCATAATCAGAAAATCCACCTTCAAAATAATAGACTTCAGAATTTCCTTCAAATGCCAAAATGTGCGTACAAATTCTATCCAAAAACCATCTGTCGTGAGAAATTACAACGGCACAACCAGCAAAATTCTCCAAACCTTCTTCTAGTGCACGAAGCGTATTGATGTCCAAATCATTCGTTGGCTCATCTAATAAAAGTACGTTTCCTTCTTCTTTCAAAGTCATTGCAAGGTGCAAACGGTTTCGTTCTCCACCCGAAAGCATCGAAACTTTTTTGTTTTGTTCTCCACCACCAAAATTAAATCGGGATAAATAAGCTCTTGAATTTACTTGCTTTCCGCCCATCATAATCAATTCTTGTCCGTCAGCGAAGTTCTCCCAAATCGATTTCTCAGGATTTATATTAGAATGCGCCTGATCGACATAAGCGATTTTTACAGTTTCACCAATTAAAAATTCCCCTGAATCTGGTTTTTCTTCACCCATAATCATTTTGAAAATAGTTGATTTACCAGCACCATTAGGTCCAATAATTCCAACAATTCCAGCTTGTGGCAATGTAAAATTCAAATTATCATATAATAATTTATCGCCAAAAGCTTTCGCAACATTTTTAGCTTCAATTACATTTGTTCCTAAACGAGGGCCGTTTGGAATATAGATTTCTAAATTTTCATCCAATTGTTTTTGGTCTTCATTTAGTAATTTATCATAATTCTGCAAACGTGCTTTTTGTTTCGTCTGACGCCCTTTTGCACCTTGACGAACCCAATCCAACTCCCGTTCTAAAGTTTTTCTACGTTTCGAAGCTACTTTTTCTTCCAATGCCATTCTGCTTGATTTTTGATCCAACCAAGACGAATAATTCCCTTTCCAAGGAATACCTTCTCCCCTATCCAATTCTAAAATCCAACCTGCAACATTATCCAAAAAGTATCTATCGTGCGTAACCGCAATTACAGTTCCTGCATATTGTGCCAAATGTTGTTCTAACCAAAGTACGCTTTCCGCATCCAAGTGATTCGTAGGCTCATCCAATAATAATACGTCGGGTTGTTGCAATAATAATCGGCACAAAGCCACACGACGACGTTCTCCACCAGACAAATTCTTGATTGGCGTATCCCCTTCTGGCGTGCGCAAAGCATCCATTGCGATTTCTAATTTGGTGTCTATTTCCCATGCTCCAAGTGCATCAATTTTGTCTTGCAGCGCCGCTTGACGATCCATCAACTTGTCCATTTTATCAGCATCTTCATAGTTTTCTGGAAGACCAAATAAATCATTTATACCATTATATTCCTCTAAAACTGCCATTGTTTCGGCAACTCCTTCACGAACTATTTCGATTACCGTTTTCGAATCATCAAGAATTGGTTCTTGCTCTAAATAGCCAACAGTATAACCTGGTTGAAAAACCACATCCCCTTGATAATTTTTATCTGCACCCGAAATAATCCTCAACAAAGATGATTTTCCAGAACCATTAAGTCCAAGAATACCAATTTTAGCTCCATAAAAGAAACTCAAATAAATGTTTTTTAATACCGGTTTGTCTGCTCCTTGATAGGTTTTACTCAATTTCTGCATTGAGAAAATCACTTTTTTATCGTCTGCCATTGTATTTATTTTAGTGTATTATTTGTTCTTTTTATTTAATATTGAAAGTGTCATTGCAATTGCTATTTGAATTTTAAATTCCTACCACAAAAACAAAGGTAGTTCTAAATAAAAAAGAATGCAAAAAAATATAGTTTGGTAGTTATAAAATTTCTATGAATTAATGGGAGCGAATTGTCCTCTTGTATTTGGAATTGCAATTCCCGCTTTCGGCTATATCTCTTCGCTTCGCTGCGAGGATACCGCCTCAATCGGGGCTGAGGGAGTAGTTATTTTTTTAA
>JBILPJ010000183.1:0-4625 GCA_044373975.1 Flavobacterium sp.
AAGGAAAGTTTTCGGAATCTTTTTGGGATTATTTGGCACTTCTTTTTTGATACTTTACGGAAAATCAGTTGGCGATACTTCATCGGCAAGTTTGGGAAATTTTTTGGTTTTAGTCAATGCCATTTCTTATGGTTTTTACCTTGTAATTGTAAAGAAATTAATGGATAAATACAATGCTTTTACTTTTGTAAAATGGATTTATTTGTTTGGATTTATAATGGTTTTGCCTTTTGGCTGGAGCCAATTTCAAAGCGTTGATTGGGCGATTGTTCCAACAGCTATTTTATGGAAAATTGGTTTTGTAGTCGTCTTTTCAACCTTTTTCACCTATTTACTGAACCTGCTTTCTATGCGAGAATTGAATCCAACTTTGGTAGCAGTTTTCGTTTATTTGCAACCTTTATTCGCTACAATTTTCGCCATCAGTTTAGGAAAAGACGAATTGAATTGGGTGAAAATCGGTGCCGCAATTTTGATATTTTCTGGGGTTTATTTGGTAACCGCTAAGAAAAAGGAACAACCACTGAAAAATTGAAAACTACCACTGAAAAGTTTTTCATTATCTTTGAATACATTTTAATAAAATTATGATACAATCGATGACGGGTTTTGGGAAAGCAACCTTGCAATTACCAACAAAAAAAATAACAGTTGAAGCCAAATCTTTAAACAGTAAAGGATTAGATTTAAGCGTGAGAATGCCTTCGCTTTACCGTGAAATGGAATTGGGTTTGCGCAATGAAATCGCTTTGGCATTGGAACGCGGAAAGATTGATTTCTCTATTTTTATTGAAAGTACTGCCGAACAAACTTCTACAAAAGTGAATGTGCCAATCGTAAAAGCCTATATAGCTCAACTTCGCGAGGTTTATGCAAATGCCGATGAAACGGAACTGATGAAAATGGCAGTTCGGATGCCAGACGCTTTGAAAGTGGAACGCGACGAAATTGACGAAAACGATTGGGTTCATATTCAAACAGTTATCAAAGAAGCACTTGCCAATATTTTGAATTTCCGTCAAGCGGAAGGGTTGTCGTTAGAGAAAGAATTTCAGTTGCGAATTGGAAATATCCGTCAGTATATGAATGATGCTTTGGCACTCGATCCAGAACGTGTTCAGGCAATAAAAGACCGTTTGCAAACTGCCATTTCTGAATTGAAAGTCAATGTTGATGAAAATCGTTTTGAGCAAGAATTGATTTATTACCTTGAAAAATTAGACATTACAGAAGAAAAAGTTCGATTGACAAATCACCTGGATTATTTTTTAGAAACTATAAAAGGAACAGAAGCCAACGGAAGAAAATTGGGATTCATCACGCAAGAAATGGGTCGTGAAATTAATACAATGGGTTCCAAATCAAACCACGCACAAATGCAAAAATTAGTGGTGATGATGAAGGATGAATTGGAGAAAATTAAGGAACAGGTTTTGAATGTGCTGTAATAAAGCTATAAGCATTAAGCTATTGGCAAAAGGCAAATTAACACTGAAAAAGTAGCTTAAAGTATTGAATAAAAATCATGAAAAAAGGAAAATTAATAGTTTTTTCGGCGCCTTCGGGATCAGGAAAAACAACTATAGTTAGACATTTACTTGGAAAAGAAGATTTGAATTTAGAATTTTCTATTTCGGCAGCTTCCCGTGAACCTCGTGGTGAAGAAGTGAATGGAAAAGATTATTATTTTATTTCTACAGAAGAGTTCAAGAAACACATCAAAGCGGAAGATTTTTTAGAATGGGAAGAAGTGTATCGGGATAATTTTTACGGGACTTTGAAAAGCGAAATCGAACGCATTTGGGCTTTAGGAAAAAATGTGATTTTTGATATTGATGTGGCTGGTGGATTGCGAATTAAACATAAATTTCCAGAGCAAACATTGGCAGTTTTTGTAAAACCACCAAGCATCGATGAGCTTAAAATCCGTTTGAAAAAACGTTCAACAGAAAGCGATGATAAAATCAATATGAGAATTGCAAAAGCCTCAGTGGAATTGGCAACAGCCCCACAATTTGATAAAATCATAAAAAATTACGATTTGGAAACCGCTAAAGAAGAAGCGTATCAATTGGTAAAAGCATTTGTAAACACAGATTCCACAAATTAACACAGATTTAATTTGTGAGAATTTGTGAAATTTGTGTTATGTTAATAAAGAGAATTTATGAAAATCGGACTTTATTTTGGAACGTTTAATCCCATTCACATTGGGCATTTGATTATTGCCAATCACGTGGCAGAATATTCAGATGTGAAGCAAGTTTGGATGGTGGTAACGCCTCATAATCCATTAAAAAAGAAAGATACTTTACTCAACGATTCCATTCGGTTGGAATTGGTACATTTGGCAACAGAAGACTATCCAAAAATTAAACCTTCGGATATAGAATTCAAATTGCCACAGCCTAATTACACGGTTAATACTTTGGCTTATTTACAAGAGAAATATCCCAAAAATGAGTTTTCATTAATTATGGGCGAGGACAATTTAAAGTCTTTTCACAAATGGAAAAACTATGAAGTGATTCTTCAAAATCACGATATTTTTGTTTATCCTCGACTTGATGCGAATGACCGCACAAGTAAAATAACTCCTTCAAAATACAACTATTTAACTATCAAAAATCATCCTAAAGTTCATTATATTAATGCGCCAATTGTTGAAATTTCAGCTACATTTATTCGGGAATCGATAAAAAACAAAAAGAATGTTCAGCCACTTTTACCTAATAAAGTTTGGGAATATATCGATCATAATAATTTGTATAAAAAGTAGGTAATCAAAATAATTTAAGCGAAAAACTACTTTTTGAAAGATCAATTATTTTGTTTTTTCGGCAACTAATTTTTTATATTTTTCCCATTTTTCAATAGAAATCGTTGGGATTTTTTTATACTTTTTATTTTTCAAATACGCCAAAATATACTTGGCACGTTCTTCTGATTCTGGGTGCGAAGAAATCCAATATAAATTATCAGAAAGGTTATTTTGTTGTGCCAATTCAAACATAAAATCAGCGAAAGGTTCTGGGTTGATGTCGGCTTTCAAAAGATAATCGACGCTCGCCATATCCGCTTCTTTTTCTAATGTTCTGTCATAAGCGGATGAAGATAATGATTTTAGAATTTCTTTTACAATCGCACTTCCTTTTCCACCCGTAGTTGCAGAAAGCAAAACCGATAAACCAATTTCTTTAGAAAGTTTTTTCATTACGTGATTGTTCGCAATGTGAGCAATTTCGTGCCCTAAAACCCCTTGCAAGGCCTCTTGGTTTTTGCATTCTTTGATTAATCCAGTAAAAACTACTAAATGATTATCGGGTAAAGCGAAGGCATTTATATCATCATTTACTACAATATGGATTTTTAAAGAATCTTTTTTGATGTCATTTTTATCGCAAATAGGCGCAATTAATTTATCTAATGTTCCTGTAATTGAGTCGTTGGAAATCACATCGCCAGTTGATGAAATTTCATCCCAAATTAAATCCCCAATTTTATTTTCTGAGGAACTTCGGATTTCTTTAACATGAAATAATGAAACAAAATCAACTTGCGAAAGGGCTAAAAACAGTCCGAAAAAGCTTATTAGAATTATGAATCCTGGAAGTATTATTTTCTTTACCATTATGATTTACAGATTAAGTTAGTCACATTTCCAAAAAAGAAAACCTTCACGTGTTTCCCTTTTCGAGTTTGAATTGCACAATAAATGGTTGAAATAATTTCTAAAATATTGAAGACAATTACCGTAAATAAATAAGCAAAATAGTGATTGGAAACTTTTTCATCTGTAAAAATAATGGAAACTGTCCACCAAAAACTATAGCTGTTAGCAAACAATAAAACAGCTTGCGAAAGTAAAGCTTGTGTGCAATGCCAACGTACAAAAAAAGTGCTTTTCCGATTGGCTAAATAGAAAAAAAACGTGGCTAATAAATTGATAATCGGCAATGGCAATCCAGCAATAACAGCTACTAATGACATCAAATAACTGTTGGATGCTTTTTCGTTTTCGTGTTCTGAAGGTTGGTATGCAAAGGTGGTTTCTTGTGTCATATTACTTTATTGATGTTCCAAATCCAATTTAATAGTACTAAAATTATCAATGGAATGGCTAATTTTTTTTGTTTCAAAAGGCATTCCATTTTATTGTAAAACCTATAAAAAGTTTCCTTTTTTAAAATCAAATCAATTAAAATCCAAAAAGGCAAAAGAATTAGAATTGCACTTATTATTATTCCGAACGGATTCATCAAAATAGAACCTATAAAATCGCCAGTAAATAATAGTTGCACTGCACGTGTTGCGCCACAAGAAGGACAGGGAAATCCTGAAATATTCTTGATAATACAAACCGAATACTCGCTACTTTCGGGATAATATAATTGATATAATAAATAAATAAATCCTGCAGAACAAGCTATTAAAATCAAATAATATAACTTGTTTTTAGACATTTATTAATAGATTGACTTTTGGAACATTTCCATATTTTTTTCGCGAGTGGCACCCATAATTAGGAACCAATCGATAATTGTCCAAATACCAAGTCCACCGCAAGTCAATAATTTTCCAATTCCCATTCCGGTATCGCCAATGTAAAAACGGTCAATTCCTAA
>JBILPJ010000184.1:0-4589 GCA_044373975.1 Flavobacterium sp.
GTCAAATTCCGCCTGATTCAAAGCAATTGGGGTAATAATATCATCGATATTACTGTAATTACTCACTAAAACCGCAACTTGTTTGGAACTTTGCCAGTTGTTATTGAACGTGCAATGTTTGAAAAGGTAGGAACCGCCTTCGGTGCAAGCGATACTTGCTTGACCAGCAGAATTGATGACTAAATTAGTGCCTTCAATTTTTGCAGTTCGTGCCAATATCCCAAGATTTGAACAATTATAAATTTGTGAATTATCAATTTTTAAAGTGGTATTTGTAGCATTTTCAACATCTCCCACAAAAATTCCAACGGTTGCATTTTTTAAAGTTAAATGATTAATTTGATTGTTCACACTCCCTTGGCTCATCCAAATTAATCCCCATTGTCCGGGAACATCAGAAAAACCAGGTTCTAATCGGTCGCCTTCAAAAATGACTTCATTTTCTAAAGCGGCAGTTGTAGAAACTTGTCCGTTTACTTTTAATGAACCGCCATTTCCAACAATAATTCCAGAATTTGCGTGAAAATGTATTCGCGCTCCTGGATCAATATTGAGCGTTTCGCCACTCGGAATTCCCGCATAACCATAGATTACATAAGGTTTTGTATTTGTCCAATGGTATTCGTCATTGTGGTCACTATGATCTAAAACGAAACCGTAAATTTGATCTTCGCCAAAAGGCAATGATTCGTAAGATACTGCGCCAGTTGTGGTATCAACGTATTTTTGTGGGTATAAAAACACCGCATCTTGAATTAAAGTTACCAATTCAACATTTTGTAATTTACTGCCAGAATCGAATTGAATTTGATCGGTATATAAAAAATCGGTAGGATTTGCATCTGTAATTTCAGCTGTAGTTTCAATGAAAACATACATACTATCCTTGGCTAAAAGTTCAACATTATTAAATATTTTCCCGTTTTCGCCCCGCATTCCATCAATAGTCATTCTGTATTTTGATGCCGCTCCTTTTCCTAATTGAATTTTAGGAATTACGATGTCGTTATTACTTTTATTATATACTTTTAAAGTGTAAGTACTTGATCCTATGTTAGTAAAAACAGTATCTAAGTAAACAGTATCTCTCGAAAAACCCAAATTCCCAGAGCTTGGTTCAAATACAAAATCTTTTCTACACGATGACATTGAAATTAAAATTCCGATAAAAAGGACATAAATTGTATTTCGCATTGCTACTGATTTTTTGTAAAAATAGGTATTAATTTGATAATAATAAATACCCGAACTTCTAATTTGTAAATGGATAACGAAAAAGTATCGATTTTAGTTTGCCAATTTGCATTAGCGCACTAAAATGGTAATAAATTTTCAACTATCCTTATAATGTCTTATTTTTACATCAAAAAAATGGCTTTCGATAAAGAGAAAATCCTTTCAATGTGCAATTTGTTTTCAAAAAACACTTTGATGGAAACATTAGAAATTGAATTTATAGATGCGGGCGAAGATTTTTTAGTTGCCAAAATGCCTGTCAATCCAAGAATTCATCAACCAATGGGATTATTGCACGGTGGCGCATCAGTTGCTTTGGCAGAAAGTGTGGGAAGTGCGGCTTCAATGTTATTTGTAAATCCTGAAGAAAGTGAAATTCGAGGCATTGAAATTTCAGCCAATCATTTGAGAAGTAAAAAAGAAGGAATTGTTTTTGGAACTGCAAAAATCATTCACAAAGGACGTAGTTTACATTTATGGGAAATTAAAATCACCGATGAAGAAGGGAAATTAATTTCGCTTTGTAAACTAACAAATATGGTTTTACAAATAAAAAACAAGTAGTAATTTAAATGTGTTTTAAACTCATAAAACGAAATTATGATTGATTTTTTTATAAAAGTAAAACAACAATTTCAGAATAATTTACCGTTTGTAATTTATAGCAAACCCAATATAAATAGTATTACAGGGCTTTTTCAGAAAAATAATCATTTCTATTTTTCAGAAAATTTCACCGAAAAAGGTTTTGTTTTTGCACCATTTGATGGCAAACAGGTATTGCTAATTCCTGAGCGAGAATCGGATTTGATTGAAATTGAATTTATTCCAAATCTCATAATTAATAACTCCAATTCAGAAACTTTTGTAGATGAATTAGCTAAAAATAATTTTAAAAATTTAGTTCAAAAGGCAATTGATGCCATTGAAAATAGAAGTTTTAATAAAGTTGTTTTATCGCGTGAGGAACTTATTGAGTTGCCAAATTTCGACTTGGTTTCATTATTTGAAAAATTAGTTAATTCCTATTCCACAGCCTTTACTTATTGCTGGTTTCATCCTAAAATTGGTTTGTGGATAGGTGCCACGCCAGAGCGATTGCTTAAATCAAATGGGAATGAATTTCATACTGTAGCTTTGGCTGGAACGCAGTTATTTCAAAATAATGAGACCGTAATTTGGGGAGATAAAGAACAAGTTGAACAACAATTTGTTACGGATTATATATTGGAAACAATAAAAAACGTGACTTCTGAAGTCGAAATTTCAGCGCCATATACATTAAAAGCTGGAAATTTACTGCATTTGAAAACAGATATTAAAGGAATAATAAATGAAAATGCGTCTTTAAAACAATTAGTTTTACTTTTGCATCCAACTCCAGCAGTTTGTGGTTTGCCAAAAAGCAGTGCCAAAGATTTTATTATTGAAAATGAAGGATATAATAGAAGTTTTTACGCTGGTTTCTTAGGGGAAATAAACAAAAATGAAAATTCAGAAACGGATTTATTTGTGAATTTAAGATGTATGCAAATACAATCAAAATTGGATAAAATAAAAGCACATTTGTATATCGGTTGCGGAATCACAAAAGATAGCAAACCTGAAAATGAATGGCAAGAAACAGCGAATAAAGCAATGACAATGAAAAATATTATAGTATGAAATTAGATATACTTGCCTTTGGCGCACATCCCGACGATGTAGAATTAGGTTGTTCGGGAACCATTGCTAAAGAGATTTCCTTGGGAAAAAAAGTTGGAATTATCGATTTGACACGAGGCGAATTAGGAACTCGTGGTTCAGTCGAAATTAGGAACAATGAATCGGAAGCTGCAGCAAAAATTCTTGGGATTTCCATTCGAGAAAACTTGGATATGCGAGATGGTTTTTTCCTAAATGATGAAAGTCACCAAATGAGAATTATTGAAATCATTAGAAAATACAAACCAGAAATAGTTTTGTGCAATGCAATTGACGACCGTCATATTGATCACGCAAAAGGAAGCAAATTAGTTTCTGACGCTTGTTTTTTATCAGGATTAGTGAAAATTGAAACTTCAATTGATGGGATTCAACAAACAGCTTGGCGACCAAAATTAGTATATCATTATATTCAATGGAAAAACATTGAGCCTGATTTTGTTGTAGATATTACGGGCTTTATCGATAAAAAGGAAGCTTCAATTTTGGCTTACGGTTCTCAGTTTTACAACCCAAATTCTGAAGAACCATTAACTCCAATTGCAACAAAAAACTTCTTGGAAAGCATTCATAATCGTTCCCGAGAATTAGGACGATTAATAGGAACGGAATATGCGGAAGGATTTACCGTAGAAAGGTATTTGGCAGTCAATAGCTTAGGGGATTTGATTTAATTATTTGATTTTTTCCTTTGCAAAATAAAACTTTTGACTTATATTTGCACTCGTTAAAAATGGTGGTTGTAGCTCAGCTGGTTAGAGTATTGGTTTGTGGTGCCGAGGGTCGCCGGTTCGAACCCGGTCAGCCACCCAAAAACGCAAAAGCTTCGAAGTAATTCGAAGCTTTTTTTGTTTGTATAGTTTTAAGATTGATTAAAATCTAATTCACAATTATTTTTTTGGTTATTGAATTTTTATCCGATGACAATTTCAAAAAGTAAAAACCTTGAGGTAAATTTTCTAAAACATACGAACCATTAATTGAAACTGGTTTTCTAACTTCTTTAATTATTTGCCCATTAATAATAGTCATTTGGATTTCATCAATTAAAGCGTCAGTTTCTATGGTAATGGAATGATTGTTTGATGGATTTGGATAAATATTAATTTTAGCAATTTGTAGTTCGTTTAATGATAATGCAGCACATGCAGATGACCAAATCGCACATGCATATTCTGGATGATCAATAAATGGATTTCTATTTCCTTGATATGAAAAAATGGCGTTATTTCTTTTAGTTTCTTTTATGCTAACTGGATCTAAAATATTCCAAGTCAGTAGAATATTTAAAAATGTCGGAGAAAATACATTGTCATTACTTCCATCAAACATATCTTTAGATTGGACACTTGCAGATAAATAAAACGCATTCATTTGTTCTTCATAACGGGTTGCGAAATACAATAATGAACGGGCAATATCACCTTTAAATTCATCAATCGGTTCAAATACCGTTAAGGCGTAACCAGCTGAATAACCAGAATTTAAATTAAATCCTTTTTTTGAACCATTCATTGAGGTATAATTTGCAATTGATACTACACCAAATGGAAAATTATCTCTTGTTCCATTTACCTTACCGTCTACAGGCATCACATGGAAAGGATCATTTTTCATAGGATTTATAGCGACATTTTCAAAATAAGCTT
>JBILPJ010000185.1:0-4576 GCA_044373975.1 Flavobacterium sp.
TAAACCATCATCCAAAGTGATACAATTAACAAACCTATAATTGCTGAATCTGTACCGTTATCAATAGCTTCTTGACCTAAAGATGGCCCTACCACTTCTGATTGTACAATTTCTGCTGAAGCTGGCAATTTACCTGCTCTTAATACGTTGGCTAAATCTTTAGTTTCTGTAACATCAAATACACCTGAAATTTCAGATCTTCCTCCTGAAATAGGACCGCTTGAAACCCCTGGTGCTGAATAAACAACATCATCTAATACAATAGCAATGTTGCTTTTTTGTGTAAATGCTTTTCCTGTTAATTCTTCCCAAGCTTTTGCGCCTTGACCGCTCATTTGCATCGTTACCGATGGTTTTCCTAATTGGTCAAATGAATCTTTAGCATCAGTTACAACGCCACCACTCATAGCTGCTTGATTGTCTCTGTTTCCTTTTAAAGCATATAATTCAACAGTTTCAACTTGTTTTTTTGTTTTTTCATCAATTGTATTCGATGGTTTTCCCCATACAAATTTAGCATAACGCTTGTCTGAAGGCAATAAAACTCTAATGTCTTGTCTTTTGAAATAACTGTTAATTACAGCAGTATCTTTTGGAGCAACAACTCCTAAAACTGGTCCACCACCTTGAGAAACAAATTTGTCTAATAATGGATTACTTCCTTTTTTATCTGCAACAGTATCTTTTGCTTTATCAGTCAATAAAGTATCAATTCCTGTTTTTGCAGTTTCTTTTACTTTAATAGCGTCTTTTTCAGTTAATTTCAAAGCATTATTAGTTGCCATTAAGAAATTACCTAATTCGTCAATTTTGTAAGTTTCCCAAAATTCTAATTGCGCTGTACTTTGCAATAATTTTTTGATACGATCCACATCTTTAGCACCTGGAAGTTCTACTAAGATTCTTCCTGATTCTCCTAATTTTTGAATGTTAGGTTGTGTTACACCAAATTTATCGATACGTTTTCTCAATACTTCAAAAGCACTTTCGATAGACTCATCAACTTTTCTTCTGATTACTTTCTTAACCTCATCATCAGTTTTCTTGAAGTTTACCTCATCACCTAATATTTTATTTGCAAAAACATCTGGGGAAGATAATTTTATTTTTCCATCAGCCGCTTTTTCAAATTCAGCAAAAAAGACATCTAAATAGTCTTGATTTCCTTGTCTGTTTTTAGTTGCTTCCGCCAATGCTTGGTTGAAAACGGGATTTTTAGAATTATTAGATAATCCTTTGATAATATCTTTTACAGAAATTTGAAGCTGAACATTTATTCCACCTTCTAAATCTAATCCTTTATTGATTTTTTTGTCTTTTACTTCATTATATGTAAAATCTGTAAATCCAAGATTAAATACTTTTTCTTTTCCAATGGAATCTAAATATTTTAATTCTTTCTCAGAACTACCGTTAGCATACGATTTGGCATCACTTTCTATTTTGTGAGAAACGAAAGTGAATGAAAGTTGGTAAATACTCACCAATGCAAATAAAATTGCGAAAAATTTAATAAGTCCTCTATTCTGCATTATTACTATAATTAATTAATTTTTATTCTATTTTTACTTGTTTAAATGTTAAAAACAAATAAAGTTTCTATTGTTTTAAACAAATAACAACAACTTTATTTATGCTCAATATTTTTTAGCAGACAAATATATAATTAACAATGAGATTAACCAATTTATTTGTTAATTAATCTAAAAAAAAGACTGCATTTTTTTGCAGTCTTCTTTCAAAGTTGTAAAAATATTTATGCTAATACCGACTTAAGATCGGCATTCATATTACGAACTGCATCGGCACTTTTCGCAAATAATGCTTTTTCGGCATCGTTTAATTTGATTTCCAAAATTTCTTCAATTCCGTTTTTACCTATAATACAAGGAACACCAATGCAAATATCGCTTTGACCGTATTCTCCTTCTAAAAATACAGAACAAGCAATCATTTTTCGTTGATTATTCAAAATACTATCTACCAAATACGCTACAGAAGCTCCCGGCGCATACCACGCTGAAGTTCCTAAAAGCCCAGTTAGCGTAGCACCACCAACCATAGTTGCAGCTGCTACTTTATCTAATTCTTCTTGAGATAAAAATTCAGAAACTGGAATACCGTTATAAGATGCCAAACGAGTTAGTGGAATCATAGTTGTATCACCGTGACCACCAATAACCATTGCAGAAATATCATTTGAAGGCGTATTCAAAGCTTGTGATAAATAAAATCTAAAACGAGAACTGTCTAACGCTCCTCCCATTCCAATAATTCTATTTTTTGGCAAACCTGTAGCTTTCAAAGCCAAATACGTCATTGTATCCATTGGGTTTGAAACCACAACTACAATAGTATTTGGTGAAAACTTTAATACATTTTCAACTACTGTTTTTACAATTCCAGCGTTAATACCAATTAGTTCTTCACGAGTCATTCCCGGTTTTCTTGGAATACCCGAAGTAATTACCACCACATCACTATCAGAAGTTTTCGAGTAATCATTTGTAACTCCCGAAACTCTTGTATTAAAACCAGTATTGGTAGCACATTGCATAATATCCATAGCCTTACCTTCAGCAAAACCTTCTTTGATATCCAATAATACTACTTCACTTGCAATTCCTCTGTATGAAATTGCGTCTGCACAAGATGCTCCCACATTCCCTGCTCCAACTATTGTAACTTTCATTTTTTTGTTTTTTATTATGTGTTAAAACTCGTATTGTAATGCTATATTTGAATTTACAAATTTACCAAAAGCGAAGGTTGATTGTAAATACATTTTGTTAATTTTATACCTACAAGAAACTTCGCCTAAAAAGTTAGTTCTTGTTTTGTAAATTTCTTTTAACCTTTCGTTAAATAGAGATTGCGTTGGTATTGCTTGATTTGGCGGAACATCACCCGTGAATTTGTATTTTACATCACTCACATTCACAATAATTCCTGTAATAATTTCAAATCTTTTATATTCTTTCGAAGCGTTAAATTGAAGTTGCCACGTATCTACTAATCCTGTAATTCTATTAATTCCTAATGTTCCAATACTAGTTTGAGGATCAATAAAATCAAAGCTAATATTTTCATTTGAATAACACACTAATCCAGCAAGATTTATCTTTTTAGTTTGCAATGCTTTGAAATATTGATCGAAATTATGTTTGAAACCAATACCATACACTTGATAATCTCCCTTTTTTAATTTCGTTTTTGGCGCATATTTCACAACCAATTCCGTTCCATACCAAATTGCAATAGACCCAGAAAAATGCGGATATAAAACAACTTCTTCATTTACACCTTCAGGGGTTTTTAAGCTCACAGGCGTTGTTCCAATTTGCCCAATCAAATTGACCTGATCGTTATTTCCTAAAGCCGTTGGTACAGTTGCCGAACTTGCATTTTCTATTTGAAAAAAAGTGAAATCAGAATTATTAATTACAAATTGCCTGTCCTTATTAGGAACTAAAAAAGCATTAAAATGAATTCCTAAAGTTACATCCCAAAGTTTTCGTTTTTTTGGAGAAGTCATCCAACCCGATGTTGCTTGATATATTGCAGCATCGGCAGCAGGAGTGATATATTTATTAGAAAAAAACAAAGCGTCATCTATTAAAAGTCCCAAATCCTCCAACTCTTGTGCTGTTTGAGAAAATGAAATATTTGAAACTAATAAAAATAGAAAGACTAACTTTTTCATTAATTAGGCATCAATATTTGCATAAACTGCATTTTTCTCGATAAACTCTCTTCTTGGAGGCACTTCGTCTCCCATTAACATTGAGAAAACTCTATCGGCTTCAGCCAAACTATCAATATTTACTTGACGTAAAGTTCTGAAACTAGGATCCATTGTGGTTTCCCATAATTGTTCCGCATTCATCTCTCCAAGACCTTTATAACGTTGAATTGCAGCGCTTCCACCCATTCTTTCATTGGCTATATCACGTTGATTATCATTCCAAGCATATTCTTTTTTGTTTCCTTTTTTAACTAAATATAAAGGTGGCGCAGCAATATAAACGTGTCCTTGCTCGATTAATTCTTTCATAAATCTAAAGAAGAAAGTCAGAATTAAAGTAGAAATGTGACTACCATCGACATCGGCATCACACATAATAATTACTTTATGGTAACGCAATTTCTCTAAATTCAAGGCTTTACTATCTTCAGCAGTTCCAATTGTAACTCCTAATGCAGTGAAAATATTACGAATCTCTTCATTCTCAAAAACTTTATGATGCATCGCTTTTTCCACATTCAAAATCTTACCCCTTAAAGGTAAAATAGCTTGAAATGCTCTGTCACGACCTTGTTTTGCAGTTCCACCCGCCGAATCTCCCTCGACAAGATATACTTCACAACGAGCAGGATCTTGTTCTGAACAATCCGATAATTTCCCTGGTAATCCACCTCCACCTAAAACGGTTTTGCGCTGTACCATTTCACGCGCTTTTTTGGCAGCGTGTCGGGCTTGAGCAGCAAGAATAACTTTTTGAACAATGATACGAGCGTCATTTGGATTTTCTTCCAAATAGTTCTCAATCATATCTCCAACAGCTTGACTTACAGG
>JBILPJ010000186.1:0-4536 GCA_044373975.1 Flavobacterium sp.
CGTTTAAATCACCGGTTTTTCGGCTGCTCGACAAGCTGTCTTTCCAACTTGAAATTACCAAATTTTGTTCTATTTTTATAAAAGCCAATTTTATCGCATCTACATACGAAATTGGTTTTATTTTCAATATTTTCTGAAGCCGATTGTCTCTACAAACCACTTCCATTTTCATACTTCCAACTAAGTTTGTTGCCAATTTATAAGAAGTTGATGTTACGAAATACAACCAATACGATGAAAATCTTGGGGTCATAATTGGAACTACATAAATCCATAATTTTATCTTCCGAGTTTTGGCATACAACAACATCATTTGTTTGTAGGTTATGATGTTTGGACCTCCAATATCAAAGGAGTTATTGTAGCATTCTTCACGGTGCATTACCCCAATCAAATATTTCATTACGTCCCGAATAGCAATGGGTTGCGATTTCGTTAAAACCCATTTTGGGGTAATCATTACGGGTAGTTTTTCACATAAATCACGTATGATTTCAAAAGACGAACTTCCAGAACCTACAATTATTCCAGCCCGTAAAACAGTCAATTGAAAGTTTCCTTTATACAGAATATCTTCTACATCGCTTCGGGATTGTAAATGTTTTGACAAATTAGAATCGTTAATAATCCCACTCAAATAAACCACTTGCTTTACTCCAATTTCATTCATATAACTATTAAAATGAAGGGCGGAATTGGCTTCCAGAACATCAAATTCAGTCGTTGAAGCTGTCATTGAATGGATTAGGTAGAAAGCAACATCAATATCTTTTGGAATAGAATCGTAATTTGGATCGTTTAAAAAATCAATTTCCCAAATTGTAACTTTTGAAAGAGTGGCAGCGTCCAATCCAAGTCGGTTTTTATCACGAACACAACAAATAACTTCGTGATTTAGTTGAAGCAGTTCAGGTAATAGCCGTTTTCCAACGTAACCATTTGCGCCGGTTAGTAAAATTTTCATATTTGGTAATTTCTATAAAAATACGGATAATAATTTAAACATGGTAATGCTAATTGATTTTAGAATAATTTAAAAATAAGCCACGAATTTCTCGAATTTTCTCGAATATAATGTATACTAATTAAAAGATTTTTGCCGCAGATTTTCACGGATTTCTACGGATTTAATTTGATAAATAAACACGAATTACACGAATTTTCACGAATTTAAATTATAATAGAAAAAGATTTTTGCCACAGATTTTCACAGATTTCCACGGATTTAATTTGATAAAAAAAGCCACGAATTGCTCGAATTTTCACGAATTATTTTTTTGATTAATAATCATAAATTCGTATTTATCTATTGGTGGTATCTACTAAAACGATTAGACTATTAAATATTTTCAATCGGTTATATTTTCACTACTTTTGTATCCAATTCTATTATCAAAATGAAAAATAAAAAAACGGTAGTACTCGGCGCATCAACAAAGCCTGACAGATATTCCTTTAAAGCAATTACAATGCTTGTCGAAAAAGGGCATACGGTAATCGCCATCGGGCAAAATACAGGCGAAGTTGCGGGTGTGAAAATTTATACAAAAGCCATTCCTTTATCGCAAATTAACACCGTTTCCCTGTATCTGAACCCAGCCAGACAAAGGGATTATTACAATTATATCGTCGAAGCAAAGCCAAAAAGAGTGATTTTTAATCCCGGAACAGAAAATCCAGAATTTTATCAATTACTGAAATTGAACAATATTAAAGTAGAAATTGCCTGCACATTGGTTTTATTGACAACCAATCAGTATTAGAAGTTGTAAGTTCTAAGTTGTAGGTTGATGAAGTTGTAGTTTGAAAAAGTTGTAGGTTGTAAGTTGTAGGTTGAGGAAGTTGTAGGTTGAGGAAGTTGTAGGTTGAAGTTGAAAAAGTTTAATTGTTTAGTGAATTGTTAAGGACAGATTGCCACGCCCCACTTCGTTTCGCTCGCAATGACGAGATGCTGAAACAAGTTCAGCATGACAAAGACTCTGCGTTAGATAGAAAAAAAAGGTTAAAAATGCGATTGGAAAATGTTTTAATAATTAGAACCGCGTTTCAGAAGTTGCAGGTTTGCTAATCAACAACAATCCAATAAAAGTTATAAGTCCGTTGATGATTATTAGTTCATTATCAATTACATAATCGCCCAATAACACTGCCGAATTATAACTTATCAAAAAACAAATTGCTGGGGAAATCAAACAAATTAATGGAACCAATTTGTCGTGAACGGTTTTTGTTTTCATAAACAATCCAAAACAATACAATCCCAAAAGTGGTCCATACGTATAGGAAGCAATCTTGAAAATCATACTCACCACCGAAGCATCATTAATAGCATTGAAAATTACAATTACCAAAAACATTAAAAGCGAAAATCCAATATGAACGAAATGTCTTGTTCGTACCATATTTGCTTTAGCAGCGTTTTCAATTTTGTCCATTCCAAGAAAATCAACACAAAAAGAAGTCGTTAAAGCCGTTAATGCGGAATCTGTAGTTGCAAAAGTAGCGGCAGTTAAACCTAAAAGAAACACAATTGCAGGGATTAAAGTCAAATGATTAAAAGCAATTTCTGGGAATAATAAATCTGTTCGTGGCTTTCCAGTAATTAAATCGGTAGGAACTGAAATACCGTTTTTTTCGGCATATATATAAAGTAGCGCGCCCACACTCAAAAAGAAAATATTGATAATCACAAAAATCCCTGTGAACGTGAACATATTTTTTTGGGCTTCGCCAATGGTTGCGCAACTCAAATTCTTTTGCATTAAATCTTGGTCAAGTCCAACCATTGCTATAGTTACAAATATTCCACCCAAAATTTGTTTGATAAAATAAGTTCCCTTCATATACTCATCAAAGAAAAATATCTTAGAATAATTACTGTTTTTCACTTCTTCAAAGGCTTCAAAAATATTCAGGTTTAGGCTGCTGCAAATAAAGTAAATCGTTAAAAAGACAGATGAAACTAAGAAAACCGTTTGTAAAGTATCTGTAATAATGATTGTTTTTAAACCACCACGGTAGGTGTAAGCGAATATCAAAAGCAATGAAATTAGAACCGTTGCAGCAAATGGGATTTTATAGAAATCAAATACATAGCGTTGCAAAACGATTACTACCAAATACAATCTGAAAGAGGATCCAATAGTTCTACTAATTAGGAATATGGAAGCGGCAGTTTTATAGCTAATCGTTCCCAAACGTTGCTCGATATAACTATAAATAGAAGTTAGATTCATTCTATAATATAAAGGAAGCAATATTTTGGCAATAATTATAAATCCAATGGCATTTCCTAAAACAAATTGAAAATACTTGAATTGATTTTCAGGATTTCCCACTTCTCCAGGAACCGATATAAAAGTAACTCCAGAAAGCGCAGTTCCAATCATTCCAAAAGCAACTAAATACCACTTTGAGTTTTTATTTGCTTTAAAAAAAGCTTCATTTCCAGTATTGTTTTTACTCACAAAATGAGAAATTAAGAATAGTATTCCGAAATATACAAGCATTAAGGAAATGATAGTTATTGGGGTCATAAAGAATATTTTTAGTAGGGCAATTTACAAAAAACAGTTTATATAAACTTAAAAAAATAAAAGTAGTAGAATATAATACTATTTCTAATCTACTATTATCTTAAGAATTTGTATTTGTTTAACGGCATAGCGATGATTTTGATTTGAAATAATAATAAATAGTTATAAAATTGTGATTATTCTTTATAAAATTTGTTATTGTCAAATAATCGAGTACTTTTGTTACTCAATATTTATGCATTTTCAATGTTAGAAAGTCTCATTACATCAAAAACCCGTATTCGAATCTTGGTAAAGTTTTTTATAAACACTGCCAATAAAGGATATTTGCGTGGTTTGGCAGAGGAAATGAATGAGTCTACAAATTCTATTCGCAAAGAACTTAATAATCTGCAAGAAGCAGGTTACTTAGAAAAAGAAGCCGTTCAAAATAGGATTTCTTATAGAGCGAATACCAAGCATCCCCTTTTTGAAACCTTAAAAAAAATTATTTCCCAGTACATCGGTTTAGATGCTATTGTTGAAATGATTTTAGATAGAATGGGTGAAGTGAAGAAAATTATTGTAATTGGGGATTATGCTAACGGAATTGATACAGGCACTATTGAGGTTATAGTAATTGGTGATGAATTAAATACAGAATACATCGAACAACTTTCTGATAAAATCGAAAATGAAATTAAAAGAAAAGTACAATTTTTTATTGCTAAAAGCTATGATGGCAAAGGATTAGTGATATATGAAGATTTTGATTTATTGAAAAAAGAGGGTTTAATAAATAAAATTAAATCAAACTAATATGAGTTGGTTTGCTCTCTATACTCGTCCAAAAAACGAAAAAAAAGTTGCTGAACAATTGACTAAATTGGGGATTGAGGTTTATTGCCCTTTAGTTACCCAAGTAAAGCAGTGGTCGGATAGAAAAAAGAAAGTTCAAACGCCATTAATTTCATCTTATGTTTTTGTAAACGTTGAAGAAGCGGAAAGAAATAAAGTTTTT
>JBILPJ010000187.1:0-4521 GCA_044373975.1 Flavobacterium sp.
ATTAAGAGCAGGTAAATTGCCAGCTTCAGCAGAAATTGTACAATCAGAAGTGGTAGGGCCATCTTTAGGTCAAGAAGCTATTGATAACGGTACAGATTCAGCAATTATAGGTTTGTTAATTGTATCGCTTTGGATGATGGTTTACTATGGTAAATCAGGTTTGTATGCAAACATTGCTTTGGCAATCAACTTACTTTTCTTATTTGGTATTTTAGCAAGTTTAGGTGCTGTTCTTACATTGCCTGGAATTGCGGGTATCGTATTAACAATGGGAACTGCGGTAGATGCGAATATCATTATCTATGAAAGGGCGAAAGAAGAATTGCGAGCAGGAAGAACAATTGACGAAGCAATAAAAGCGTCATTTGGTTGGAAGGGTGCGATGCGTTCTATTGTTGATGCGAATGTAACACACGTTTTAACAGGTGCAGTTTTATTAATTTTTGGAACAGGACCAATTCAAGGTTTTGCAACTACATTATTAATAGGTATAGCAACGTCATTATTTACTTCAATTTTCATTACAAGAATATTATTGGATTGGAGCGTTAACAGAGGTAATAAATTATCTTTCGTTACAGGTTTCTCTAAAAATTTCTTTACAAACTTCCATTTTGATTTCTTAGGTGTAAAAAAATATACGTATATCTTTTCAAGTTTAGTTGTTGTTGTGAGTGTTATTTCACTTTCTACAAATGGTTTAAATTATGGTGTAGATTTTAAAGGAGGAAGAACTTTTCAAGTGCATTTTGAAAAACCAATTGCTGCCTCAGAAGTGAGGGAAGAATTGCTTAAAGTTTTTGACGGAAGTGCCGAAGCTAAAATCTTTGGTAAAGACAACCAGTTAAAAATCACTACTAAATATAAAGTGGATGAAGCAGGAACTGAAGCCGACCAAGCAGTAAATAAAATATTATATGATAACTTGAAAAAACATTTTTCAGCTGATATGACTTACGATAAATTCGTTAACAGTTATGATGGTAAAAAATTAGGAATACTTCAAGCTTCAAAAGTTGGACCAACAGTGGCTGATGATATCAAAACAAACTCGTATTGGGCTGTAATTGGTGCAATGTTAATCGTTTGTTTGTATTTATTTATCAGTTTCAGAAAATGGCAATACAGTTTGGGAGCGATTGCTGCCGTTGCACACGACGTTATTTTCGTATTGGGTATTTACTCTTTATTATGGAAATATATGCCATTTGGAATGGAAATCGATCAACACTTTATTGCTGCGATTCTAACAGTAATTGGATATTCTATGAATGATACCGTTATTGTATTTGATAGAGTTCGTGAATATTTAGGTGGTAATGCAAAAGGAAATTTCAATTCTATTGTGAACCAATCTATTAATTCTACAATGTCAAGAACTATCAATACCTCATTAACGATGATTTTAGTATTGTTGATTATGTTTGTATTTGGTGGAGAATCTATCAGAGGATTTATCTTTGCAATGTTAATTGGTATTATAGTAGGAACGTATTCTTCATTGTTTATTGCAACTCCAGTATTAGTTGATACTATTTCTGATGCAGAACACAAAAGAATTGAAGAAGAGCACAACTCATAATTCAATAGATTAATATAAATTTAAGTGCCTCGCAATGCGAGGCATTTTTTTTAACCGCAGATTACTTCGTCTGTTCGACCTTGGGTCTCGGGTCGCAGTTTTTTAATTTGCATATTTGCGATTATTTTTTTTGACTTTTATCTTTTTGTCTTTTTTAACCGCAAAGTTCGCAAAGTTTTACGCAAAGTTCGCAAAGGGAAAAATTAATTATAAGTTATAAGTTATGAATTTGTTGAAGATTTTAGATTCTCGAATAACCGAATCAACAAATAATCGAATAACCAAATCAACGATTAACCGATTAAACTTTTTTTCTCTCTTTTAATTTGTGTAATTCGTGGCTGCTTTTCTTAATCTGTGCATCAGTGGCTACTTTTTTCGACTTTCGACAGATATTTTCTTAACCGCAAAGGGCGCAAAGTTTTACTCAAAGTTCGCAAAGCAAATTAATTATAAGTTATAAGTTATGAATTTGTTGAAGATTTTTGATTCTCGAATAACCGAATCAACAAATAATCGAATAACCAAATCAACGATTAACCGATTAAACTTTTTCATCTCTTTTTTAATTTGCTCGCTTTTTTGGCTTATCAACAGCAATAATGAAATATTTAAACACACCTTTTTATTTTTTTAATTGAATCAAAAAATTCCTTTAACACCTTTTTTGCCCACTTATTACCAAATACGCCCGTTTATTACCTGGCATTTTTTTTTTACAAACCTTTTATATAGTTTAGGCAAATAGTATTTAACTAAATAAAGATTAAAATGGTTTTCCATAAAGATTTTGAAAAGGTTACTATTTTTTTAAAAATAGTTATGTATACAAAAGTTAAATAATTTTTAAACTTGCTTCTTTTATAAAATAAGGTTTCATGACAGTAAAACAGAGTTTCATGACATTCCTATTCTAAGACTAACTTTAAATTAATATTTTTCACATCTTATAAATCAACTTGCATTAGATTATTTTTTAAACCAATTAATATAAATAAATTATGAAAACAACCAACTTCGCCAACATTTTACTGCCAATACTATTTCCTTTTGCAAGTGATGCGATACTCTTTGCAAAAATAACATCTTCAATAAACAATTCATTATTTGGTCGAATACCAATTTTCTAATTCGGTACCAAAAAGAATTATTTGAAACAGTTACTCTTTATAAAACCATTCTCATTTCAGTTTCAGAGGCAATACTAATAATCATTACAACTTGACTTTTTAGTTAATATTTATTGACATAAATAGAAAATTATTTTCAAAACAACTACCACATTGCTCGCCATTTTAAGCGTATCAATTTTGTTGAGTTCTGGAATTTATAGTACAAAAGTCAACTTGGAAAACGCAATAACTTATATCAAAACAACTATAACATTATAACTATGAAAAACAAACTCCATCTAAAAACAAACCCCAATTTATTCCATTTAGGACTATTTTACGAAATTCAAAATTTCAGAAATTTCAATCAAAACAACACCTTTTTATATAATCATTAACTACAATTTATATGGTATTTACAACTACAAAAAACAAAAAAACTACTTTCACCAAATTACTGTGCGTATTAGTTTGTATGTTCAGCACACAGCTGACCTTCTCAAAAATCATTTATGTCAATGACGGTTTCACAACAAGAGATATTTATACAACCGCAATTGGAAGTATTGCCAATTCGGGTTTAACTCCAGCACTTCCTAAACTAACTTTAACTGCTGCTTTAGTAATAGCTGTTGCGGGAGACACTATTTATATTGATACTGGTAATTATTCCGACTCATCCCTTACGATTAATAAAGCATTAACAATTATTGGAGCGGGACCAGGAAACACCATTTTTAAAAGTAATTTAAATAATTACTTTGTGACAATAACTTCTAGCAATGTGTTAATAAAAAATTTAACAGCTTCAAGTTATGGTTCAAATAACACAAGTAAAGGTCAAGTAATTGATATTCAAGGTCTATACTCAGGTATAATTATAGATAACATTGTTTTTTCAAACAGTTATGGCTCAAATTTAGCGGTGTTTGGAAATATTCATATTTCCGGGGGTGCTAATGTTACTTTAAAAAACTCAATGTCTAAATGTTCTGGATTTAATGGTTCTTATGGAGGGGGTGTTTCAGTAACTAACTCAACTTTTACAGTAACCAAAAGTATTTTCTTTAACAATGATAATTTAGCAAGTAAGGGCGGGGCAATTGATATTCAAGGTAATTCAACAGTAAATATAAATGATTGCACTTTTGATACAAACACAGCTAGAGATGGAGGTGCAATTGGAATCCAAGGTACAAGTAATGTTACTATTTTAGGCTCATGTTTTTTAGGTAATAAAACAGAAGGATCTTTTCCTGCTTCAACAAATGGAGGGGGAGCTATTTATAGTAGTACTACTGGAACAGTAAATATTGCAGATTGTTCTTTTGCAAATAACTGTACTGGTATCGGCATAAACACTTTACCTACAGCAAGTGGTGCTCTTGTAGCTTGTGCTGGCTCAGGCAATTCTCCTAAAGGAGGTGCTATTAGACAAACTGCGGGAACTTTAAATTTGACAAGGGTTTCTTTTACAGGTAATAGTACGGCAAATAATACATCTGGAATTGATATACAAAAAGATGGTGGTACAATGTCATTACTCAATGTTACTTTTAATACAATTGATCTAGCAAGAAATTATGTTAATATAATTAATACCGCAGGAACATTAAATTTTGATAATTCTGGTCAACCTGTTGCAAATGGATCTGGTGTTGCAGTTTCTAAGCCTGAGGTTTCTGGATTAGGAGCAATTGTAACTGCTAATACAAATGTGCCCACAGCTTCAGCCGTAACAAATTGCATATCAACTACAAATATAACTTCATGTTCTGTTGCTGTTAATTGTCCTACTGATACAAATGCACCTATAATTATTAAATG
>JBILPJ010000051.1:0-13329 GCA_044373975.1 Flavobacterium sp.
TGTGTTAGAGGGAAAACTCGATTTTGTCTTATTTTTTTGTCATTCCGACGCAGGAGGAATCACATTATTTTTTTGTGGATTGCTTTATGAGATTCCTCCTTCGTCGGAAAGACAAACTGGATGTTATTTATTTTTATTTGGTTATTCGTTAATTCGTTTATTTGTGTGAAAAAGTTAATGCGGTTGTTCGTTAATTCGGTTATTTGGAAAAAGGGTTAATCGGTTAAAAACTTTGCGAACTTTGCGTAAATCTTTGCGCCCTTTGCGGTTAAAATCAAAATCCTAAAATCATAATTCTTAAATCGAGTTTCGCGCGAGGGATGGCAGCGGAAATCCTTTGTGGAACGAAGTGGAACAAAGATTGCAGTGCACAGCCCGACCTGAAGTTTACAACAGATTGCTTCGTACCTCGCAATGACATAAACGAAGGTCGCGCCCAAAAAAATAAAAATACTATCTTTGCACCAAATTTAATAAACAATCAATAAAAAAATTTCACCAATGAAAACGCTTCAAGACTTCAATTTCAAAAACAAAAAAGCAGTAATTAGAGTAGATTTTAATGTTCCTTTGGACGAAAATTTCCACGTGACAGATACTACCAGAATTGAAGCGGCGAAACCTACAATCGACAAAATTATTGCCGATGGCGGAAGCGTGATTTTGATGTCGCACCTTGGGAGACCAAAGGGAATTGAAGAAAAATATTCACTGAAACACATCGTGAAAACGGCATCGGAAATCTTGGGAACAGAAGTGCTTTTTGCTTCAGATTGCGTAGGTGAAATTGCTGAAAAAGCAGCTGAAAATTTGCAACCAGGTCAAGTTTTATTGCTTGAAAACCTTCGTTTTTATGCCG
This sequence comes from Flavobacterium sp., assembly GCA_044373975.1. Lineage (GTDB taxonomy): Bacteria > Bacteroidota > Bacteroidia > Flavobacteriales > Flavobacteriaceae > Flavobacterium. The sequence goes on from JBILPJ010000051.1 coordinate 860, forward strand.
AAGAAGAAGCGGGTGATGTTGCTTTTGCAAAAAAATTGGCGTCTTTGGGAGATATTTATGTGAACGATGCTTTTGGAACGGCTCATAGAGCACACGCTTCGACAACAATTATTGCACAGTTTTTCCCAGAACACAAATGCTTCGGAGCCTTATTGGCAAAAGAAATTGAAAGTTTGAATAAGGTATTAAAAAACAGCGAAAAACCAGTAACTGCAGTTCTTGGAGGTTCGAAAGTATCTTCAAAAATTACGGTTATAGAAAATATATTAGACAAAATTGACCATATGATTATTGGTGGCGGAATGACTTTTACGTTTGTGAAAGCGTTGGGCGGAAAAATTGGAAATTCTATTTGCGAAGACGACAAAATGGAATTGGCTTTAGAAATTTTGAAAATTGCCAAAGAAAAAGGCGTTCAAATTCATATTCCTGTTGATGTTGTTGCTGCCAATGCTTTTTCAAATGATGCGCAAACTCAAATTGTGGATGTTAGAGAAATTCCTGACGGATGGCAAGGTTTGGATGCGGGTCCAAAATCATTGGAAGCATTCAAAAAAGTAATTATGGATTCCAAAACAATTCTTTGGAACGGTCCTTTGGGAGTTTTTGAATTGCCAACTTTTGCCAACGGAACAATCTCTTTAGGAAATTTTATAGCAGAATCAACTGCAAATGGTGCTTTTTCACTTGTTGGTGGTGGCGATTCTGTAGCTGCAGTAAAACAGTTCGGTTTAGAAGACAAAATGAGCTATGTTTCTACTGGTGGCGGGGCAATGCTTGAAATGTTAGAAGGAAGAATTTTGCCAGGAGTTGCAGCAATCTTAGATTAAAAGACAGTTTTAACACTAAATTTTGATTTTTTGCGTTATTAAATATTAGATTTGTAAAACACGTAATTAATTGAATTGTAGCATTTTGACATTAATATTTATGAATATACGAAATACGACCCTTAGCCTTTTTCTACTTTTATCTCTGAGTACCTTTGCGCAAGATCCAATTTGGAATTTGAAAAAGGAAACAAAAAATTCTTATTTAGATTCTATAAAATCGACATTTGTTCACGATAATATTGCCGCTTGCGTGGACAGTTTGTGGATGAAAGAATTGTCGAATTTAGATTTATACAACGACCTTTCTGTTGACATTAAAAACATTAATATTGACGAAAAAGTTGATTTTGAATTGCCAACAGCCTTACTGAAATCGAGACTTGCGGCAATGGATGCGAAATCGCCATTTAATATAGAATACAATCAAGGTCTTGAAAATATCATCAAATCTTTTCTAAAAAACAGAAAAAAATCATTCGAAAGATTGATGGCAATTTCTGAATATTATTTTCCAATGTTTGAAGAAGCAATGGCGCGACAAAATGTGCCTTTGGAAATTAAATATTTGGCGGTTGTAGAATCGGCATTGAATCCAAAAGCGGTTTCAAGAGTGGGCGCAACGGGACTTTGGCAATTTATGTTTCAAACCGGAAAACAATACAATTTAGATATAAATACATACGTTGACGACAGAAGTGACCCGTTAAAAGCAAGTGATGCGGCGGCGTTGTACATGTCGAATATGTATAAAATTTTTGGCGATTGGGATTTGGTTTTAGCGTCTTATAATTCAGGACCAGGAAATGTTGCCAAAGCAATTCGTCGTTCTGGAGGACAACAAAATTTCTGGAATATTAGAAAATATTTACCAAAAGAAACGCAAGGTTATGTACCCGCATTTTTGGCTACAATGTACATTTACGAATACCACAAGGAACACGGAATTGTTCCCAATCGTGCTATAATTAAGCATTTTGCGACGGATACAATTATGATAAAACAGCAAATTTCTTTCAAGCAAATTTCTGATTTATTGAATATTCCTGTTTCGCAATTGCAATTATTGAATCCTTCCTATAAAAGAGATGTAATTCCTTTTATTGATGGTGTAAATCATTTCTTGAGATTGCCGAATGATAAAGTGGCGATTTATACTTCCAATGAAGATAAAATTTATGCTTACACGCAATATGAAGCCAGCAAAAGAGAACGTCCTTATGAAAGCAGAGGAATTGCGGTTCGTGATAGTTTAAATACGGATTCAGAACGGACAGTTGTTTCTAAAACTAGATTTTATAAAGTGAAGCGTGGTGATAGTTTGAGTGAAATTGCAGGTAAATTTGGCGTTGCAATGTCCGATATTAAAAAATGGAATAAGCTTAAAAGTAACAAAGCACCTAAAGGCAGAAACCTGAAAATTTACAGTTATGAAAGTGTTGCTGTGAGTCGTAAAAAGGTTGAAGCAAAAGCTAGCGAAAGCAAAAAAGATACTGCTATTGTTGCTTTAAATACTGCTGTTTCAGACAAAAAGTATAAAGAGGAACAAGTAGTTTCATTTGTGAAAACAACAAAAAAATATAAAGTTAGAAAAGGCGATAATTTAGGTTCGATTGCAGCTAAATATGATGTTTCAGTTTCAGATATTAAAGAATGGAACAACCTGAAAAAGAATGCAATTGCTTCTGGGAAAACTTTGAAAATAATGACAACCGAGAGAGTGGTTTCTAAAGTTAGAAAAGAAATTAAATCGGATAAAAAGGCAATTGAAACTAAGGAAGTACTTGTTTCGAATGATGCGAAATCAGATAAAAATTCAACTGTTGAGGTTTCAAAAACACCAGAATATTATGTAGTTCAAAAAGGAGATAACCTTGGGAATATTGCAAAAAAACATGCTGTTTCTGTTGAAGATTTAAAACAATGGAATAATTTATCAGATGTAAACGTTCAACTTGGATTTCAACTTAAAATCGCAAATGAAAGCGAAAATCCAGAAGAACAAATTGCTGTAAAGAAAGAATATAAAACACAAGAATATGTTGTTTTGAAAGGCGATAACGTTGGAACGATTGCAAAAAAGCATAAGGTTTCACAGGAAGACATCAAATTATGGAATAATTTAGCTGATAATAATATTCAACTTGGAAGTAAAATAATAGTTTCAAAAACGGAAATTATTGTTCCAGAAAAAGCAACTAAGAAAGACAAAATAGCTTCAAAAGCAACTAAAAATCAAGAACATTATTATGTTCAAAAAGGAGATTCACTTTATACAATTGCAAAAAAATATCCAGGAATTACCATTTCAGATATTAAAAAATGGAATGGCATTAGCAGTGAAAATCTTAAACCGGGAATGAAACTAAAAATTAACGGATAATACAATATCTTTACTTAAATTTGGACTTTAATTCATTTAGAAATTATGAATAAAGTCCATTTTTTTTTGCTTCTAACAGCGGTATTTTTTCTTTCGTGTAATAACAAAAGAGACTCTTCCACTGAAAAAACTACTGGCGAAATCAACACCATTTCCGTACTTATAGACGATCAATTGTGGAAAGGCGAAATTGGAGACAGCGTTCGAAATAAGTTTGCTTCATCAGTTATTGGACTTCCTCAAGAAGAACCGCAATTCACTATAAATCAATATCCTATAAAGTTTTTAGAAGGGTTTGTAGTAAATAGCAGAAACAGTATTGTAATTAAAAAGGAAGCGGTTGGTCGCTTTGAAATCAAAAAAAATGAATTTGCAACCCCTCAAAATGTGTTTTATATTTCAGGTAGAAACACCATCGAAATAACAGATACAATAGAAAAATATACGCCAGAAATTATTCGAATAATGCGCCAAACAGAAATTGCAGAAAACCAAAGAATTAATGATACGGCACTGATTAAAACCGAGCGAATCAAAAAGAAGTTTAAAATTGCGTTGAACATTCCAAAAGGTTACAATAGTGTATTGACTCGGAAGAAATTTATATGGTTTAAAAAAGAAATAACTGGCGGAAGTACGAGTATTTTAATTTACCAAATACCAATTAATAACATCGAAAATCATAACAGTTCGAGTGTGATTAATAACATAATAAAAATGCGAGATTCCATCGGTTCTCTCTACATTCACGGAACAGAGCGACATTCAAAAATGATTACCGAACAAGCCTATTCTCCCTATTTTTTCAAAACAAAATTAGAAGAAAGAAGAACTTATGAAACGAAAGGAACTTGGGAAATGAAAAACGATTTTATGTCGGGACCATTCATAAATTACTGCATTACAGACTATAAAAACCGAAGAATGTTGGTTTTGGAAGGGTTTTGTTATGCGCCATCTAAGAAAAAAAGAGACTTAATGTTTGAATTGGAAGCGATAATAAAATCGGTGAAATTCATAAAAAATAAATAAAAAAGCTATGCCAATTAAATGGGTAACGAAAAAATTTGAGGCACTTTCTGTTGTCGAATTATATCAAATATTGAGGTTGCGTTCCGAGATTTTTGTAGTGGAACAAAATTGCGTTTATCAAGATTTAGACAATAAAGATCAAAAAGCGTTACATCTTTTTGGGGAATATGACGGTAAAATAATTGCCTATTCCAGACTGTTTAAAGCAGGCGATTATTTTGATTGTTCATCAATTGGGAGAGTTGTCGTAGACGAAAATTACAGAGATAAAAAATTTGGGCACGAGCTAATAAAACAAGGAATTTCTGAAATTAAAAATCATTTCAACGAAGAAAAAATTACTATATCTGCTCAATTATATCTAAAGAAATTTTATGAATCTCACGGATTTATCCAAACTTCTGAAATGTATTTAGAAGACGATATTCCACACATAGAAATGAAAATAACAGTTTAGATTTTTGTAATTAAAAGCTCAACTCTTCGGTCATATTCGTTTCCTTTTCCAAGTGGAACGGTATTTCCGTAGCCTTTAAAAGTCATTCTATCTTTAGAAATTCGCTTAAAAAGTAAGTATTTATAAACCGATCCTGCTCTATTGGCTGAAAGTTCTCTTTTTCTTGTTTCTCGGTCAATTGCTTCTTTTTGATATGGTGGAGTACAGCAAACGTGCCCTTGAATCTCAAATTGTAAGTTTTTGTATTTCATTAAATCCCGAGCAATTTTATCCAATTGTGTTTTGGCTTTAAACTCTAATTTACTGCTTCCTCTTTCAAACAAAAGGTTTTCAAGATAAATATGATCACCAATAATTTGCTTCTTTTGAATAGAATTATAAAACCCTGGAATTTCAATTTTTGGAAGTGGTTTGAGATTTAAAACAACGTCAACTCTTCGGTTTTTAGAACGTTTCTCAGGCAAGTTTTCAACCATATCGTCATCAATCAAAATTCGCCCTTTGCCTTCAATTGTAACAATAATTTTGTTTTTGATTCCATTACTCAAAAGCATTTGCTTAATAGTATTTGCTCGGTTGGAAGATAATTTAAAGTTATAAGCGTCTTTTCCGACATCGTCTGTATAACCAAAAATTTGCACAGATTCAATCCTTGTTGAATCCGTTTTTTGAATATAGTCAACAACGGCTTTACCTTGATTTTCGTCCAAGTTGAATTTGTCGAATTCGAAATATACCGATTGCACCACTTCTTCTTGAGCATATAAAAATCCACAAAACAAAATCGGTAAAAATTTCAAAAAGCGCATACTTAATTTTTTAATATGTTATTGTATTCCAATTGATTGTTCAATATTCCAACAGCCTTTTTTATCTCAGAATTGTTTTTTGTATAATACAAATACAAGCCTTCTTTGTATTGGTATCTTTCAATAATTTCGTCCAAAATTAAATTCTTGATTTCTTTTTGATTTTGATTTAATAAATTTTCTTCGCTTTTTTGCAATGCAGTTAGTAATTGCTGGTATTCAATTGCTATAGAAGCATCTAATTTTTCTTTTTTAGCAATTGTCAATGTTTTTTTTAATGCCAACTCCGTTTCTGTATCAAATGAGAAATTTACTTTCTTTAAAAAAGCTTTAAACGCAATGAAATCCGCATCAGTAATTGTAGGAATTGTAGTTCCTAAATTTGGGTTTTTATAATAATAATCGGTTACAAAATTGAAAATTCCATCATTTTTGACCAAAGCATCCGAAATATTACTGAGTTTGGTTTCGTCCAAAATTACGTCGGGTAGAATTCCACCTCCATCATAAACTGTTCGACCTTTGCGTGTTTTAAATGCATTATAATCGGTTGAGGCAGTACGAATTGCCTTGCCATCTTTGTCTTTATGAGAATAATCTAATGCTTGAATACAACGTCCAGAAGGGGTGTAATATCGAGAAATTGTAATTTTAATTTGCGTTCCATAGCTCAAATCAATTGGACGTTGCACCAATCCTTTTCCAAAACTCCTGCTTCCAATTATTACAGCCCGATCTAAATCTTGCAATGCACCTGCCACAATTTCCGAAGCCGAAGCACTTTTTCCATCTACAATCACCACCAATGGAATTTCAATATCTACAGGGTCTCGTGAAGTTTTAAATGTAATATTATGTTTCTCAATTTTAGATTTTGTTGTTACAATGATAACGTCTTTAGGAACAAATAAATTACAGATATTTACTGCTTCATTCAAAAGTCCTCCTGGATTTCCTCGTAAATCTAAAATGATTTTTTCGGCACCTTCTCTTTTCAATTGTTCTAACGCTTCTTTTACTTGAGCAGATGCTTTATTTGTAAATTGATTGAGTACAATGTAACCCGTTTTATCGTCAATTTTTCCAAAAAACGGAACCGCTTTCAATTCTACTTCTTCCAAAATCAATTGTGCTGAAAGTTTTTTCCCTTGACGATTAAATTTGATATCTACTTTCGCATTTTTTCCGCCTTTCATTAACTGACCAGCATCTTCCTTGAAATCAGCAAGAATAATATCGCCAATTTGGACAATTTCATCACCTCCTTTTAACCCAGCTTTGTCAGCAGGATAATTTTTATAGACTTCTTTTACAATTAATTTTTCTTCTTTTCTTGTAATCACAGCACCAATTCCCGTGTATTCTCCGGTGTTGTTAATTTTGAATTTCACAACATCTTGCTCATTTAAATAATTAGTATAAGGATCTAAATCTGCCAACATACTTTTGATGGCTTTGTCCATTAACTCGCCAGGATTGGTGTCGTCAACGTAATTCATATTTACCGCTTTGAACAATGTTGTGAAGATTTCTATTTGTTTGGCAACCTCAAAAAAATCTTCCTTGAAGCTTGCGCCAATAAAGAGTAAACCACTTGCTATTATGGGAATTATATATCGTTTTTTAAGGAAAGAGTACATTTTTTATTTTTTATTTTTATTGAAAACGAAAATACGAATTAACTTTATATTGTCGTTATAAATTATTCATAATTAATTAGTTTGTTAAATTTCTAAACGACTTCACTTTTCATTGCCAACAAAAATTTCTCGAATAATTGAATTGTTTTTTTATTGATTTCTTCATACGATAAGCGGTCTTTTGTTTGATATAAAAACATAAAAGCATAAGGTTGTGTCAAATTATCTAATAATAAATGTTTGTTAAGGCGATAAGTTTCTCGAAGAACGCGCTTGAAATAATTTCTATCAACTGCATTTTTGAAATGTTTTTTTGAAACAGAAACTCCCATTTTAATTGGCGTATTCTCCCCAAAATCCCCAGCAATATAAACTAAGCGCAACGGATATTTAGACACCGATTTTCCTTTCGAAAAAAGTAAATCTATCGTGGTTTTGCTTTTTAGCTTTTCTGCTTTTGGATAAGTAAAATTCATTTTTGTCATCAAATTCTAAAATGCAAAGGTACAACGTAAAAGTAATAATTAAAGAAGCGGTTTATCTCCTTTATTTTATTTCAATTCATACAGATTATTATCCTTTTTCACATCAGCCATTAACCCAATTGGGTCAATTGTGATTTTTTTAATTGAATTTTTAGCAACCGAAATCGTAAATTCATAATTTGGATTTCCCCAAGTCCAATCGTTCAAAACCGTTCTTTTCATCGCTGGATTAGAATTGTCTTTTACGAAACTCATCATTCGCAACGGAATATAAAAAGTTTCTTTAGTTCCGTCTGTATATTCAACTTCTAAGTCAATAGGCATCGGCATTCTACCAATTCTTTCTAATGAAATTGATGTTCTCTCTGAAATTTCCGAAACTTGTTTAATTCCGTAATCAATTGTGTTGGTAGTTTCTGTCCAATCGGTTAAATACCAATCCAATTCAGCGCCTGAAACCCTTTCTGCAGTTCGTTTTATGTCATTTGGCGTTGGATGTTTGAACTTGAATTCCGAAAAATAACGTTGAACCGTTTTCATCAAGTTTTCCTTCCCAATTAAATAGTCCAATTGCGTCAAGAAAAGTTCCCCTTTGCTATAAGATGAAATGCTATAAACCCGATTTTCATCAAAGCGATCGGCGTGCGTTCCTTGAGGTTGTTCTTTACCAGAATTTGCCATATTTATATAGCTTTTGTAGCTTCCTTCAAACGGATTTTCTGCCTTTTTTTCTGCCAATTCATTCATTCCTAAATCTTCTATAAACGAGGTGAATCCTTCGTCCATCCAACCGTGTTTGCTTTCATTTGAAGCCAAAATGTGTTGGAACCAAGAATGCCCCATTTCGTGTGCAATAACTCCAAGAAGTCCGTCATAAGTGCCTTCTCCAAGAATTAAGGTACACATTGCATATTCCATTCCGCCATCGCCACCTTGAATAACAGAATATTGTTCGTAAGGATATTTCCCAACAATTTTATTGTAAAACTGCATCAATTGCACTGTTTTTGACTGTACATTTTTCCAATTTTCTATAATTTTTGGATTGTTTTTATACAAGAAATGAAGAGTTGCACCGTTAGGAACTTGCGTTATATCGTGAATGTAATTTTTGTCGGCTGCCCAAGTAAAATCGTGGACATTTGGTGCAATAAAATGCCAAGTCAGCATTTTTGTTTTCTTCGGATAAACTACATTTATTCCAGCATCTTGATAACCGTGACCAATTTCGTTTTTGTTTTGCAAATACCCTGTTCCGCCTAAAACATACTCTTTATCAATTGTAATATTCACATCAAAATTTCCCCAAACACCGTGAAATTCCCTTGCGATATATGGATTTGCGTGCCAACCTTCAAAATCAAATTCGGCAATTTTTGGGAACCATTGTGCCATCGAAAGTTCCACACCTTCTTTATTATTTCGTCCCGAACGACGAATTTGAACGGGTACTTGCCCTTCAAAATCTAAAGTGAAAGTTGTTTTTCCTCCAGGTAAAATGGATTTCGCCAAAGTAACTTCGAGAATAGTTTCCACTTCTTTTGCAACAGCAGAAGTTCCATCTTGTTTGAAATTTGAAATGTGCAAAAAGCCAATTTCATTTGGTTTCAAGTTTTTAATTCTACTTTCCTTAACTTCTTTATCCCCAATTTTGATTTTATTGACCATTCTTCCATCAGGATCTTTGATGTTTTGCAAACGCATATCCATCTCACTACCGGGTTGAAAAGCATTATTATACAAATGATAAAAAACTTTTTTTAACGTATCCGAAGAATTATTGGTATAAACCAATTCCTGTTTTCCTTTATATAAATAGGTTTTTACATCTATGGAAACATCCATTTTATAATCAACTTTTTGCTGCCAATAGGTTGAATTTTGAGAAATAACCTTCCCGAAACTTAATAGAAGAATTGAAAGTATAAAGAATTTTTTCATAATTGTTCAGTATTTGAATTTGTTCAGATAGTTTTAAAATAGAAATAAGCTTGCCGAAATGTATAAAATTCCCGCAAGCTTATTAATATATTTTCAAAAAATTATCCTTTTATTTTTTTTGACTTTGGTTTTTTAGCCATTTTTTCAGCCATTACCATTGCATTATATGCATTTACAATTTTTCCAGATTTTGATAAATCAGAAAATTGACGAGAATCTTTTGCATCTCCTCCAACAGTTACTTTTGTGGTTATCGCAGTTCCAGAATCCATCAAAATATGTTTCACTTGTTTTGCAGATAATGTAGGATAATACGAACGAATTAATGCCGCAACTCCTGCTAAATTTGGAGCCGCCATTGAAGTTCCTTGTAAAAATTGATACTCATTATTAGGTGTAGAAGCATAAATTTTTACTCCAGGGGCAAATACATCTACATTTAATTTTCCATAATTTGAAAAATCGGCAACAACATTAGTACCGTATTCATAATTCAAGGCACCAATAGTAATCATATTGTCTGCAAATTCTGTTTTTTTGTCATCAGAATCGTTAGGATAATTGTTTTCTGTATCAATGTCTTTTGCGTCATTTCCTGCTGCGTGAACAATTAATACGTCTTTTGATTCGGCGTATTTAATCGCATCATAAACCCATTGTTTGTGTGGCGAAAAAGCTTTTCCAAAACTCCCGTTTATCACTTTCGCACCATTGTCTACAGCATAACGAATTCCAAGCGCAATATCTTTATCATATTCATCGCCATCTGGAACCGCACGAACAGTAAGAATTTGAACATTATTCGCAATTCCGTCACCTCCAATATTATTGTTTCTCACTTGCGCTACAATTCCTGCAACGTGCGTTCCGTGAAGAATTTCTTCTTTATCTGGACCCATAACATTGTTGTCGCCGTATTTTGTATCCTTAATATCATCTGGATTATCGCCCAAAACTTTTCTATAATTGGTTTTTAAATTTTCACCACTTTGCACTTTTTCAAATCCATCTAATTCTTTTTGGATTTCTTTTTTCAAATCAGCAACACTCAAACCATAAGAAAGCATTTGTTTCATAACACCTTTACTTTGATTGATTTCAGGGTCTTTTGAATCTATTGCATCTAAATCCTCAACTGTATAAGTTGGTTTTCCAAGGAATTTCACTAAAGCATCATCAGCATTCGTAGTTCCTTTTATTGCAAGCTCCATTTGAAATTTTGTTTGAGTTGCTTCCTCAATTTTTTTATCGTTAATTTTTTTTGCTTCTAAATAAGTGGCTTCATCAACTAAATTTTTATTGATGATTATTCTTTCGTATTCCAAATTCTCTTTGGTGATATTTCCAAGAAAATTCCAACCGTGAATGTCATCGATATAACCGTTTTTGTCATCATCAATTCCGTTTCCAGCGATTTCTTTTTTATTGGTCCAAACCACAGATTTCAAATCTTCGTGTTCAATATCCACACCAGAATCGACAATTCCCACAATTACAGTAACGCCTTTTTTACCTTTTAACAATTCAGAATATACTTTGTCAACGCTCATTCCAGGAATACTATCCTTGTCTAAATCAAGATGACTCCATCTTTTTAGTTGTATTTCAGAAAGTTTTCCTTTTTTAGCAACAGCTACTTTTTCGGCAGATTGCGCATTTGCTGAAAGCGACACGGTTAATGCAGCAATTAGCGATAAATAGGTTAATTTGATTACATTCATTTTTTGTTGATTTTATTTAATTTTGATTCAAAAATACTTTAAGAAATTGAATTATACGATATTGATTAACACTATTTTAAGATGTCATCGCAAGTGAATTTTTCTTTCAATCGAACTCCCTTTTCAGTTTTTTCGACTGTAATTATTTCATTGTGCGCATCGTGTTCCAAGAATAAATAGTAATTATTATCTGCCGCAGCATTCATAAATTTGGCTTTTTCATCCATTGTCAATAAAGGTCTTGTGTCGTATCCCATAACATACGGAATTGGAACGTGTCCGGCTGTTGCCAATAAATCGCCGCAAAAAACAATCGTTTTATCTTGGAATTTTATGTGAGGAATCATCTGTTTTTCGGTGTGTCCATCGGCAAAGAAAATGCCAAATCCAAGTTCTGATTTTTCTAGGAAATCGCCATCAGGTTTTTGAATAAAATGCAATTGTCCGCTTTCTTGAATTGGAATAATATTTTCGTGCAAAAATGAAGCTTTTTCACGAGGATTTGGTTTTGTTGCCCATTCCCAATGATTTTCATTTGTCCAATATTTGGCATTTTTGAAAGCAATTTCATATCCCGTTTTATCAGAATTCCACTGCACACTTCCTCCACAATGATCAAAATGCAAATGCGTCATAAAAACATCTGTAATATCATCTCTGTGAAATCCATATTTCGCAAGTGATTTATCGATTGAATGTGTTCCCCAAAGTGAATAATAACTAAAAAATTTCTCTGATTGTTTATTTCCCATTCCGGTATCAATCAAAATTAGTCGCGCACCATCTTCAATAAGTAAGCACCTTGCGGCAATATCTATCAGATTATTTTCATCGGCTGGATTGGTTCTGTTCCAAAGTGTTTTCGGAACAACGCCAAACATTGCGCCTCCGTCAAGCTTAAAATTTCCAGATTCTATCGGGTATAATTTCATAGTTTAGATTTAATGTTTTGAAATCTTTTGCAATTTAGGAAATCTGAACGGCTTTATTAAGATGTTAAATCAATTTTTTCTATACAATTATTAGTTAAAAAGTATTGAAGGAATAGGACAAAAACATTTTATTGTAATATATTTGTCCTTTATTTAGACAAAATCAAAATAAGCTATTTATTTAGTGTTTTAAAACTCAAAATAGTTCGATGATTTTCAAATTACAAATACAGTTTTTAC
>JBILPJ010000052.1:0-13249 GCA_044373975.1 Flavobacterium sp.
TTTTTATAAGGGAAAATAGTTAGTTTTTAATCTAAATTGATTAATTGTTAATTAATCAACAAATCTAAATAAAATTATTATTAAAATACACAAAAAGAATCAAAACATTATTTATTTTATAATTCAAATTTATTAATAATTTCTTTGCCACCGATTTCTATAAATAGCAGTTATTAATTCGTCATGTTGCTTTTAAAAAAATACTGTTGTTCGACAATAACCATATAAAATAAGGAAATCCCAACAAGCATATTACCTTCGGGACATTTTTACAAGGAACACTTCTTTTCATTCTACCTACATTTAACTCCTATAGGAGTAAATCTAGTAGCCATTATGTGTTTTTAATCTTTTAAATCAGCTTCATATCAAAGCCATATCAAAGGCATACCAAAGGCATACATAGTGCATATAAAAGGTATTTCTAAAAACACGCACAAAAATACCGCAATTTAAGTAAATGCTAATTTTTTTAACATGGATTTAATCGCTCCGTAACTTTAATACTCGTTTTAATACTAACAATCAATAGTAAAAACACATTTTAGAAATTGCAAAAACATAATTTTCTTTATAACTATATATAACCTAATTTTTTTAATTGCAAATGGAAGTTAAATAAATACCATCGGTACGAATTCACGAATTTCATAAGATTATAATTCGTGAATTCGTGGCAATATCTTTTTGGCTTTTAATCCAATAATTTCTTACTCACGCGGCTACTCGCAATTAGCGAAGCTATAAAACCTAATGAAATTATAGTAATCAATACAATTAGCACATTTTTAAACAGGAACGCCACTGGATAGGCAAGTGTAGGCGTAATCATAATTACTTCCAATTGCTGCTGAATTAAGACCAAAATAATTCCTAAAACAAGCCCCAAAACGCCACCCAAAACACTTAGTAAAGTTCCTTGAAGCAAGAATATTTTTCTTAAATCTTTTACTTCTGTTCCGAGATTGTAAAGCGTTTTTAGATTTCCTCTTTTGTCTAAAATCATCATGATAATAGCACCCGCAAGTGTGAATAATGTTAGAATTATTACAAGTGTAAATAATAAATAAATTGCGGTATTTTCTGTATTCAACATTTTATACAACGCATCGTTTAATTGCGCCCTATTTTTAATAGTAATTTTGTTGTTAAAAATAGTTTGTAGTTGTTCCTTTATTCGATCTTCATCAGTGTTTGGTTTCAGTTTTAGTTCTAAAGTAGTAATTTGGTTGGGTTGAAAACCGAGTAATTCTCTTGCCAATTCAATATCCGAAAATACATATTTAGAATCCAAATCTTCGCTAACGGCATAAATACCAACAGGAATTAATCCGATTTTAGTAAAAGCATCATCAGGATTTTCTATATTTCCCTTGCCTGGTTTTGGTGCAAATACTTCAAAAGCGTTATTAAAATCAAATATTCCTAAAGATAATTTTTGCGAAATTCCATAACCTACAACAACCTGTGATGTTTTTGGACTTAACCATTGTCCGTTAAAAAGACCTTTTTTAATATTGCTGACTTTTAAAAAAGAAGCATCAACGCCTTTCAAATAGGTAAATTGTTCTTTTCCATCAAACATAAAAAGCACCCGTTCCTCAATGATTTTACTAAATGAGGCAACACCATCAATTGTCTTGATTTCTTTTTCTTGTTGGGGAGAAATACTATAGGATTTCCCTAAATTACTACTGATTTTTAAGTCGGGATCAAAGTCATTACTGAACGACAAACTAAAATTTACTAAGCCACTAAATATAGATAAAACCACAAACAAAACCATCGAACTAACAATAATTCCAAGAGAAGCAATGCCATTAATAATGTTAATTGCATTGTTTTTATTGGCACTTTTCAGGTAGCGTTTGGCTATGTAAAAAGGGAAGTTCAAATTAGGTTGTTCTTCGTTTTTCTAAAAGATCACGATTTTCAATAGGATTTTCTTTTGACGCTAAGGCATTGTCAATCTTTTCAATATAATCCAAAGAATCATCAATAAAGAAAGTCAAATTTGGCACTTTTCGCAATTGAAGTTTTACCCTTTGCGACAAATCGTGTTTGATTAATTTAGTATTGGAACGTATTGCCACCAATGTTTCTGCTGCTTTTTCTTGAGGAAAAATACTTAGATGCACCGTTGCAACTGATAAATCTGTTGTTACAATTACTTTGGAAACGGAAATAATTAAATTAGAAATTCCATTTTTTCGTATTTCACCTTGCAAAATATCTACCAAATCTTTTTGGATTACACCACCTATTTTTTTCTGTCTATTTGTTTCCATAGTGCAAAAATACAATTTTTTTGAGTTACAATGTTTCAAACTCGCAAAGCGACACAATTTTTTATTTTAGTTTGGTAATAAAAGTGCTAATTTTACTAATTATTTTTGAATAAATAAAAATCGATTGATGAAACCAAATGTAAAATGAGAAAAATAGAACATATCGGAATTGCTGTCAAAAGTCTTGAAGTTTCAAATTTAGTCTTTGAGAAGCTTTTTGGCGCCCCAGCCTATAAATCAGAAGAAGTGGCAAGTGAAGGTGTAAATACTTCCTTTTTTATGAACGGCCCAAACAAAATCGAATTATTAGAAGCAACAAATCCAGAAAGTCCAATTGCGAAATTCATTGAAAAAAAAGGAGAAGGAATTCACCACATCGCCTTTGATGTGGAAGATATTGTTTCAGAAATTGCAAGACTAAAAACGGAAGGATTTATAGTTTTAAATGAAGTTCCTAAAAAAGGAGCTGACAATAAATTAGTGGCATTTTTGCATCCTAAAAGCACTAATGGTGTTTTGATAGAGCTTTGTCAGGAGATTAAATAATCTGATTTATAGTGAAATAGCAATTATGAATTGAATATTAATTAGGAAAACATTTATAATTACTAAATTCCGTTTCAAAAAGATTTGCAGAAAATCAAAAATAGTAGTAATATTGCACCTCAATAATGGTCCTATAGCTCATTCGGTTAGAGCAACTGACTCATAATCAGTAGGTGCTTGGTTCGATTCCAAGTGGGACCACAAACCAAAAACCCTAATTACTTAATTAATAAGCGATTAGGGTTTTTCATTATTGAACAATATTGATTTAATAATTATTGTTTTGAACCTTCAAATCAATTATAAAAACTGAAACTACCTTATAGCTAGAATATTATAAATTAAAAAAGATTTAACGGGTCGGAATTCATTAAAACGATTTTTTATATTTTTTTTAAAAAAAAAGCGTCTAATAAAAAATAAATACTAACTTTGCATTGTAATAAAGCCAAATAGAATTAAACTATTTAATTTTTAAAAATGAAAAGAGATATTTCAAAAAAGCATGTTTTTTATTTCTTGCTATTGCCATTTGTTTCAATATTTGGAACTACTCCCCCGCCAATTGGTGATGCGCCACCACCACCTGGCTTTCCTATAGATGGAGGATTTATATTGGTAACATTAGGATTTGCCATTGTTTTTGGAATTTATAAATTGAAACTTAAAATAGCTAAAATTTAGATTTTTTAAAGCTATTTCAAAGAATACAACTTAGAAACGTACTTCCCTATTACGTCAAATTCAAGATTTATTTCTGTTCCAACCTTAAAGTTTTTGAAATTCGTATGCTCGTAAGTATACGGAATAATTGCAACGCTAAATTCATTTTTCAAAGAATTTACAACAGTTAAACTCACTCCATTTATAGTAATTGAACCTTTTTCTATAGTTAGATTATTCAAAATTGGGTCGTATTCAAAAGTGAAATACCAACTTCCATTCGCTTCTTCAATAGATTTGCATATTCCAGTTTGATCAACATGTCCTTGAACAATGTGTCCATCAAGGCGGTCTCCCAACTTCATTGCACGTTCAAGATTTACAAAATCACCAGTTTTCCAATCCGAAAGATTCGTTTTATCGATAGTTTCTTGAATTGCAGTTACGGTATATTCGTTTTTATCAATTGCAATTACGGTCAAACACACGCCATTATGAGCTACGCTTTGATCAATTTTTAATTCATCTGTAATGGACGAAGCTATTGTTATATGAACGTTTCCGCCATCTTTACGAAGCGCTTTAATCTCGCCAAGGGTTTCTATTATACCTGTAAACATTTCTTATTTTATTTTACTAAATTTGCACTTCAAAATTAGCAATAAATAACGTGTAGTCATGATAAAAAAAGCAGAAAATATAATCGTGGGAATTTCGATTGGAGATTTAAACGGTATTGGAAGCGAAGTAGTGCTAAAAACATTTGAAGATTCTCGAATGTTAGAATTTTGCACGCCCGTTATTTTTGCCAATGTGAAAATAATTTCTTTCGTCAAAAAAACCTTTGAATCTACTTCGGCAATTCATGGAATTGATACATTGGAACAAATTGTTTTAGGAAAAATCAACGTTTTAAATGTTTGGAGAGAAAATGTAGATTTGAATTTTGGTGTTAATGATGATGCAGTAGGAAAATATGCCATAAAATCATTTGTAACTGCAACAAAAGCATTGAAAGAAGGTAAAATTGATGTTTTAGTTACGGCACCAATAAATAAATATAATATCCAATCGGACGAATTTAAATTTCCTGGACATACCGATTATTTAAACCAAGAATTAGAAGGAAATGCGTTGATGTTTATGGTTCAAGATAACCTTAGAGTTGGACTTTTAACCGATCATATTCCTGTGAACGATGTTGCCTCTCATCTTACAGAAGATTTGATAAAGCAAAAAATAGAAACTATAAAACAGTCTTTAATTCAAGATTTCAGCATCAATAAACCTAAAATTGCTGTTTTAGGTTTGAATCCGCATGCGGGCGATGGCGGAGTTATTGGAAAAGAAGACGATACAATTCTAAAACCAGTAATAAAAAAATTATTTGAGAAAGGAACTATGGTTTTTGGTCCTTATCCAGCAGATGGTTTTTTTGGAAACAGTCAATATGAAAAATTTGATGCTGTAATTGCGGCGTATCACGATCAGGGGTTAATTCCTTTTAAAACATTATCGTTTGGAAATGGTGTGAATTATACTGCGGGTTTAAATAAAATTAGAACTTCACCAGATCACGGAACGGCTTATGACATTGCTGGAAAAGGAATTGCCAATCATAATTCATTTAAAGAAGCTGTTTTTTTAGCAATTGACATCTATAATTCTAGAAATCAGTACGTAGAAATCAGTAAAAAGCCACTAAAAACAAAAGAAAAGTAGTTATACACAAAAAAATGTTGATAACGCTTTTGATATTACTATTATTTTATATCTTTGCACCCCGAAGATTTGGGAAAAATTGTTGTTCGCATGAAAAAGTTAAATGAATTTTTAATTCCTTTTATAGGATTAAAGTTAGGAAAACATCAATTTGAATATCAAATAAATAAAGCGTTCTTTGAAAGCTTTGATTATGATGAGTTTGAAAGTGCAGACATCAAAGTAAGTGTTGTTTTTGACAAAAAAAACACCATGTTAGAGTTGAATTTCAAACACAAAGGAACGATTCATGTGCCTTGTGATTTGACAAATGAAATGTTTGATTTTCCAATTAAAGGAAAACTTAAAGTAATAGTTCAATTTGGCGAAGAATATAATGATGATAATGACGAATTATTAATTTTGCCTCACGGGGAACATGAAATTAATATTTCTCAAATTATATATGAAATGATTGCTTTGTCAATCCCGTTTAGAAAAGTTCATCCGGGAGTTAAAGACGGAACATTAGATTCAGAGGCCTTAAGAAAGCTAAATGAATTGAGAGTTGAAGAAATAAAAGAAGAAAATAAGAATACAGAAGACAATATTGACCCACGTTGGGACAAATTAAAACAACTATTAACGGATAAATAATATAGTAAAATGGCGCATCCTAAGAGAAAAATCTCCAAAACGAGAAGAGACAAGAGAAGAACACATTATAAAGCAACTGTTGCTCAAATTGCAACATGTCCTATTACAGGAGAAGCGCATTTATACCACAGAGCTTACTGGCATGAAGGTAAAATGTACTACAGAGGACAAGTTGTTATCGACAAGCAAGTTGCTGTTGCATAATACGTTTTAACAAATGAAAGATAAACTCTCACCACGTGAGAGTTTTTTTTGTTGGATTAAACTTTAGAGTCAAAATAACCGCTCTAAATCAATTAGTTTAGAAAATATTTTGTAATTTCAACCCCTTTTTAGGAAGATAATACAAGAGAAAATAAAGAATTCTTATGAATAAAATTACAGCCGCAATTACTGCTGTTGGTGGATATGTACCTGATTTTGTACTCTCCAACAAAGTCCTTGAAACAATGGTTGATACCAATGACGAATGGATTACTTCAAGAACTGGAATCAAAGAAAGAAGAATTTTAAAAGGTGAAGGACTTGGAACTTCGTATCTTGCAATTAAAGCTGCTGAAGATTTATTGCAAAAAGGAAAAATAAATCCTTTAGATATAGATTTAGTAATAGTTGCCTCGGCGACTCCCGATTTATTAGTTGCTGCAACTGCGGTTTATGTAGCTACAGAAATTGGCGCAACGAACGCTTTTGCATATGATTTACAAGCTGCGTGTTCAGGATTTCTTTTTGGAATGTCAACTGCTGCTGCTTATATTGAAACAGGAAGATATAAAAAAGTACTATTAATTGGGGCAGATAAAATGTCTTCAATTATTGATTATACCGACCGTGCGACTTGCATTATTTTTGGAGACGGAGCGGGTGCTGTTTTATTTGAACCTAATTTTGAAGGTTTAGGAATGCAAGATGAATATTTGAGAAGCGACGGAATTGGAAGGGAATTTCTAA
This sequence comes from Flavobacterium sp., assembly GCA_044373975.1. Taxonomy (GTDB): domain Bacteria; phylum Bacteroidota; class Bacteroidia; order Flavobacteriales; family Flavobacteriaceae; genus Flavobacterium. The sequence goes on from JBILPJ010000052.1 coordinate 6,807, forward strand.
AAATAGATGCTGGTGGCTCAATATTACCAGCTTCAATTGAAACTTTAGAAAACAAGCAACATACTGTAATTCAAGATGGTAAAACTGTTTTTAAATGGGCAGTTACCAATATGGCAGATGTTAGTGAATTGATAATGAAAAGAAATGATTTGACCAATGACGATGTGAATTGGTTGATAGCACATCAGGCAAATAAAAGAATCATTGATGCAACTTCTAGCAGAATGAAGCTTGAGGAAGAAAAAGTATTAATAAATATTGAAAAATATGGTAATACCACTTCCGCAACTTTACCTTTATTATTGTTTGATTTTGAGAAAAAATTTAAAAAAGGAGATAATTTAATATTTGCTGCATTTGGTGGTGGATTCACATGGGGATCTATCTATTTGAAATGGGCATACAACAAAGAGTAAAACTAACCAAAAAATTAATATTATGGATTTAAAAGAAATTCAAAACCTAATCAAGTTTGTTGCAAATTCGGGAGTTGCAGAAGTAAAATTAGAAATGGATGATGTAAAAATCACCATCAGAACAACATTAGAAGGGAATTCTCAAGAAATTACATATTTGCAACAAGCACCAGTTGCTCAAGGAATTCCTCAGTCTGCGCCAGTACAAGTAGCAGTTCCTGTTGCTGCTGTAGCAGATGAAAATTCAAAATACATTACTATAAAATCTCCAATTATTGGAACTTTTTACAGAAAACCATCTCCAGACAAACCAATGTTTGTTGAAGTTGGGACTACAATTGGAAAAGGTGACGTTTTATGTGTAATTGAAGCAATGAAATTATTTAACGAAATTGAATCTGAAGTTTCAGGGAAAATAGTTAAAATTTTAGTGGATGATATGTCGCCAGTAGAATACGACCAACCCTTGTTTTTAGTAGATCCATCATAATTTATTTTAAATGATAAATTTTGAATGATGAATTAAAAGTTGTCATTCAAATAATTTAAAATTTAAAATTCAAAATTTAAAATAGATACGATGTTTAAAAAAATATTAATTGCAAACAGGGGAGAAATAGCACTTCGTATTATTAGAACCTGCAGAGAAATGGGAATTAAAACGGTAGCGGTTTATTCCACTGCTGATGCGGAAAGTCTTCACGTGAAATTTGCTGATGAAGCAGTTTGCATAGGACCACCGCCGAGTAATCTTTCTTATTTAAAGATGTCAAATATTATTGCAGCAGCAGAAATTACTAATGCTGATGCCATTCATCCTGGTTACGGATTTCTTTCTGAAAATGCTAAGTTTTCAAAAATTTGTCAAGAACACGGAATTAAATTTATTGGAGCTTCTCCAGAGATGATTGATAGAATGGGAGATAAAGCTTCGGCTAAATCCACTATGATTGAAGCTGGAGTGCCTTGCGTTCCAGGATCTGTTGGAATTTTAGAATCTTTTGAACAAGCACAAAAATTATCCTTAGAAATGGGCTATCCTGTAATGCTTAAAGCAACAGCAGGTGGTGGTGGAAAAGGAATGCGTGCCGTTTGGAAAGCCGAAGATTTGTTGAAAGCTTGGGAAGGTGCTCGTCAAGAGTCGGCCGCAGCATTTGGAAATGATGGCATGTATCTTGAAAAATTAATCGAAGAACCTAGACATATTGAAATTCAAGTGGTGGGAGATGCTTACGGTAAAGCCTGTCATTTATCAGAAAGAGATTGTTCGGTTCAACGTCGTCATCAAAAATTGACTGAGGAAACTCCGTCGCCTTTTATGACAGACGAATTAAGAACGAGAATGGGAGAAGCCGCTGTAAAAGCCGCAGAATACATTAAATATGAAGGTGCTGGAACAGTTGAATTTTTAGTTGACAAACATAGAAATTTCTATTTCATGGAAATGAATACGAGAATTCAGGTGGAGCATCCAATTACAGAACAAGTTGTGGACTATGATTTAATTCGTGAACAAATAATGGTTGCTGCAGGAATTCCGATTTCTGGGAAAAACTATTTGCCACAATTGCATGCAATAGAATGTAGAATAAATGCCGAAGATCCGTACAATGATTTTCGTCCTTCACCGGGAAAAATCACTACACTTCATGCGCCAGGTGGACACGGAGTTCGTTTAGATACTCACGTTTACGCAGGTTATACCATTCCACCAAATTATGATTCAATGATTGCAAAGTTAATTACAACAGCGCAAACACGTCAAGAAGCCATCAATAAAATGAAACGTGCTTTGGACGAATTTGTAATTGAAGGAATAAAAACTACCATTCCGTTTCACAGACAATTAATGGATGAAGAGCAATATGTAGCCGGAAATTATACAACCGCTTTCATGGATACTTTTAAAATGAATGATCCAGAGTAAAGAATAATTATACAAAAAACAAAAATCCCATTCTTACGAGTGGGATTTTCGTTTTTTATAAAGTAAAAAATAACTTACATTCCCATCTTTTTTGCTATAGCAGCAGGTATAGCTGCTTTATTTACCATAAATGCGGTAGTTTTATACTTGATGAAATTTTTAGTCACATACAAATATCCTTTATAGTCATTCGTTGCGCCCCAAGAATTTTTCACAATATAGTATTCTTTCCCGTCTTGGTCTTTTGAAACCCCAACAATATGCATCCCGTGATCATCGGTAGTTTGGTAATTATCAAATGCTTTTTGGCGTAATTCTTCTGTGATTTCCATTTCAGGTTTCGGTCCGTTGAACATATTTTCTTTTTCTTCAGCAGTCATATCCTCCACTTTTACGGTTGGAACATAAGCCACGCCATTTTTCCAGCTGAAACTTTTCTCACTTACATCTGTTGCCCAAGCCACAGTAAATCCGTTTTTTAAAGCATTATCAATAATGTCGGTCATATCATTTAAACGTACATTATAAATCATATCAAATGACCAATTGTCTGGCACCATCAACATCGTTTTTGTATAATACGGCGCATTAGAATAAGATGAAATTTCAACGTATTCATCAGGATTTAAACCTACAACCTCTTTTGCAAATGTTTGTGGTGTGTAGCTTTTTCCTTTGTAGTTGAAGTTTTGTGGTACTTGTCCTAAGTAAGAATCAATAACTGCTTCGTAGGCTTTAATCCAATTTGGCGTCAATTCACCATTGGGATTTTTTACTGCTGCAACTAACAATCCTTCTGTTAAGGCGGCCATTTCTCCAAATTTATTTTTTGAAGTTCCATAATTTAAACCAGTGTAAATTTCTTGAGGAACAGCTCCATATTTCTTAAGCATATTGGTAACATCGTGCAAAGAACCACCATCGCCAAGAGTAACAGCTCCGTGCATTCTTACATAATTTTTACCTTTTTCAACATAGGCATTTCGTGCAGAAAAAATTTGAGATATTTCAATTGGCTGTCTTCCAATTCTAATCATTTCGGATTCTAAAAAGGAGTTTCCAGAATAACTCCAACAAGTTCCTGACGAGCCTTGGTTTTTTACAGGAGTATTCGCAAGATTGATTACATCAGTAAATTTGAAACTTTCTTTGCTTTTCTCACTTGCATTTACTTTTAGTGAATTTACTAATATGTCTTGGGCAAAACTGCTCGTGATTCCAATAAAGAATGTGGCAGCAATAAATAAAGGTTTAATTGAAAATTTTTGCATTATTGTTTGTGATTAAATTAATTTGAAAATTACGAAAATTGATATAATAGTTTGATTTTTTATGAAAATTTATTTTCTACAACGTTTCTTTCAACCATTTGTAAAATTCTTTTTGCCAAACTTGCGCATTTTGTGGCTTCAAAACCCAGTGGTTTTCTTCTGGAAAATATAGAAATCTACTTTTAATTCCACGCAATTGTGCCGCTTGAAATGCCTCTTGCGATTGCCCAATTGGCACTCTAAAATCAATTCCACCTTGAATGATTAATATTGGGGTATTCCATTTTTCAACACGACTTGCAGGATTGAAATCAGTATAGGTTTTTTGAGCTACTTTGTTGTCTTTTTCCCAATACGCACCTCCAAAATCCCAATTGTTAAAGAACACTTCTTCGGTAGTTCCAAACATACTTTGCGTGTTAAAAACACCATCGTGGGCGATAAAAGTTTTGAATCTGTTGTTGTGAATTCCCGCTAAATAAAACGCAGAATAACCTCCGTAACTTGCTCCAATACAACCCAATCTTGCTTTGTCAACATAGGTTTCTTTTGACACATCGTCAATCGCCGAAAGGTAATCGTTCATCACTTGCCCGCCCCAATCTTTGCTGATTTGCTCGTTCCATTCCACGCCATGCCCTTGCATTCCTCTTCGGTTTGGTGCCACAATGATGTATCCGTTAGCCGCCATCAATTGAAAATTCCATCGGAAAGAGTAAAATTGTGTCAATGGAGATTGTGGTCCGCCTTGGCAATATAAAAGTGTTGGATATTTTTTTGAAGCATCAAAATTTGGAGGTAAAATTACCCAAACCAACATTTTTTTACCATCTGTTGTGGTTACATATCTTCGTTCTGTTTTGCTTAACGCCAATGTTGAATAGGTCGCTGTATTCACATTTGACAATTGATTCCACACTTTTTTCTTCAAATCATACGAATACAATTCTGCTGCGTGGTTCATATCTGAACGCGTCAAAATTATTTTATCGCCTACAATTCCAACCAATCCTGACACATCGAAATCACCATTGGTTACTTGAACCACTTGTGGCATTTTTTTGGTTAAACCTGGGAAATCAACCACAAACAATTGAAGTGTTCCATCAATTGGCGCTTGAAAATAAATATTTTTACCGTCTTTACTCCAAATAAAACTTTCTACACTTCCGTCCCAATTTGCCGTAAGGTTCACATTTGCCCCTTTGAAACTAACAACAATATCATTTTTATCTGCTTCGTAACCATCGCGTTTCATTTGCAACCACGTCAAATTTCCTGTTGGAGAAAACAATGGATTCGTATCATATCCTAAATTACTTTCCGTTCTATTTTCTGTTTTTCCAGTTTCAAGATGGTACTCGTAAATGTTCGTATTGGTAGAAATGGCGTATTCTGTTCCTGCTTTTTTCTTTGAAACATATAAAATACTTTTGCTATCTGGAGACCAAATATAATCTTCATCGCCGCCAAATGGTTTTTGAGGTGCATCGAAATTTTCGCCTTTCATAATGTCAATTCCTACCGAATTTTCAAGGTTTGTTTTATAAAAAACGTGATTGAATTTTCCTTCGTTCCAAGTGTCCCAATGGCGATAATCTAATCCGTTATAAATTTGTGCATTGGATTTATCCAAATTAGGATAGAAATCTTTTCCGTGAACTTTATCGATTTTTACTTCTTCATTATAAACTGTGAATTTCCCATCAGGAGAAACATTTTTATCCGATAAAAGTGATTTATAATCCGTGATTTCTGTTGCAGTTCCTCCATTTACAGGAATGAAATAATACTTAGAATTCGATTTGTTTTCTTCAACAGATGGCGTTGATACTTTATAAATAATATTTTTTTCGTCCTTTGAAATCCCTAATGAAGACAGTCTTCCTAATTTCCAAAGCAATTCTGGCGACATGACATTTTGAGCAACAACAGCATTTATACTCATTGTGATTAAAGTTAAAATCAGTAATTTTTTCATAGTTAAAATAGTTTTTTTCAAGGTTTAAAAGTACTGTTTTTTATTAAATAAATCCAATCAAATTGTATTGTTGCGTCTAAAATCAATTTTATATAAATTTCTTAAGATAATTAATTACATTTGAAATAAAAAAGATGCAACTCAGTTATTGGGAAATAAAAAATTGGTTTACCAATGTACATTACACGGTTGTTGGCAGTGGAATTGTGGGTTTGCACGCCGCTTTGAGATTACGGGAACGGTTCCCAGAAAGTAAAATATTGGTACTTGAAAAAGGAATGTTACCTCAGGGTGCAAGTACAAAAAACGCGGGTTTTGCTTGTTTTGGAAGTCTCTCAGAAATTATTGACGATTTGAAATCACATTCGGAAGAGGAAGTAATTCAGTTGGTTCAAAAGAGACAAAACGGATTACAATTGCTACGAAAAAGAGTTGGTGATGAAAAGTTAGATTACAAACCTTTTGGTGGTTATGAACTGTTTTTAAAGGAACACGAAGCTACGTATATTGAATGTTTGAACAAACTTCCCTTCATCAATGAAATATTAAAACCGCTGTTTAAATCCGATATTTTTGTCAAAGAAATAGATCGATTCGGATTTAATGGCATTCACGAAAGTGTGATTTTCAATCCTTTTGAAGGTCAGATTGATACTGGAAATATGATGCAGGAACTGGTAAAACAAGCCGTTTCAAATGATATTTTAATTTTGAATCAACAAACAGTAACTTCATTTCACGACAATGGAACTAATGTAGAAGTGGCACTTGGCGATTTTAGTTTCAAGTCTAAAAAACTACTTTTTGCCACGAATGGTTTCGCTGCTGAAATTACAAAAGGGCAAGTA
>JBILPJ010000188.1:0-4443 GCA_044373975.1 Flavobacterium sp.
GTAAATCATCGTCTTTAGAAATTGCAATTAAATCTTTAATTTTTTCAAAATCTTCAGGCCGAAGTACTTTTTTGATATCGGCTTCAGCATCTTTTAGAAATCGCGCCAAACTCCACTTTGCGGGAATTAAAGCGGGAATTAATTTGGCTATTTTATCGGCTTCAAAAAGCGGCAAATCCAAAACCCGTGCTGTATCTCGAATTGCCGATTTGGCGGCCATTGTTCCATACGTAATAATTTGCGCTACTTGTTTTGAACCGTATTTTTTAATTACATAATCCATTACGCGACTTCGACCTTCATCATCAAAATCAATATCGATATCGGGTAACGACACACGATCCGGATTTAGGAAACGCTCAAAAAGCAAATTGTATAATAAAGGATCAATGTTTGTGATTCCGAGACAATATGCCACTACAGAACCTGCTGCAGAACCCCGACCAGGTCCAACAGAAACATCCATTTTTCGTGCTTCGGCGATGAAATCTTGTACAATTAAAAAGTAACCCGGATAACCCGAATTTTGTATGGTCAATAATTCAAAGTCAATGCGTTCTTGAATTTCAGTTGTAATTTCAGCATATCTTTTATTAGCACCAATGAAAGTTAGGTGTTTCAAAAAAGCATTTTCGCCTCGTTTTCCTCCATCATTATCATCTTCAGAAACTAAAAATTCTTGTGGAATTTCAAATTTTGGTAATAAAACTTCCCGAGCCAAATCATAGATTTCAATTTTAGCAACAATTTCCGTGAGGTTCGCAATCGCCTCAGGCAAATCTGTAAAAAGCTTTTTCATCTCTTCACCCGACTTGAAATAATATTCCTGATTTGGCATTCCGAAACGGTACCCACGACCACGTCCTATTGGCGTAGATTGCTTTTCACCATCGCGAACACAAAGCAAAATATCGTGCGCATTGGCATTGTCTTTTTCTATGTAAAAGGTATTATTGGTCGCCACAATTTTGACATCATTTTTTCTTGCCAATGAAATTAATGCTGTATTTACACGGTTTTCGTCTTCTTGATTGTGACGCATTACCTCAATATATAAATCAGAGCCAAATTGTTGTTTCCACCAAATTAATGCTTCTTCGGCTTGATTTTCACCTAAATTTAAAATTTTATTTGGAATTTCCCCGTATAAATTTCCAGACAAAACGATAAGGTCTTCCTTATACATTTCTATTAAAGAACGGTCAATTCTGGGAACATAATAAAATCCTTCGGTATGCGCAAGGGATGATAATTTCGCTAAATTATGATACCCTTTTTTGTTTTTTGCGAGAAATACAATTTGATAACCGTTGTCTTTTCGAGTTTTATCTTTGTGGTCTTCACAAACAAAAAACTCACATCCAACAATTGGTTTCATCACAACTTCTGTAGCCAATTCTCCATTGGCAACAGCCGCAGCATTTTTAGATTCTGCCGCTTTATTGTGGTATAAAATATCGCGGACAAAATGAAAAGCACCCATTAAATTGGCGTGATCTGTGATGGCAACTGCGGGCATTTTATTCTGAGATGCCGCTTTCACTAACGCCGCAACGCTAATTGTGGATTGCAAAACAGAAAACTGCGTATGGTTATGCAAATGGACAAAATCAGTATCAATTAGAACTTGCTTGTTCTCTGAAAGCGTAACTTTTGAAACTGCCGCAACATTTTGCTCACCAAATTGCTGTTTGATTTTTTCAGAAGCTTCTTTAAGATTGATGTGTTGCAATCCTATAAGCTGAATTGGTGTCGAATTATAATTTTTGAATTCTTGAAAATAATCTTGTTCGACTTGAAGTTCTTTATAAGTAAAAATTTCTGTACGAATCAATTCAAAAAAACATCTCGTAGTTGCTTCCACATCGGCAGTGGCGTTGTGCGCTTCTGCAAATGGTTTATTGAATAAATAACTGTGTAATTCTGTAAGCGTTGGTAATTTGAATTTTCCCCCTCGACCACCAGGTAATTTCAATAAAGACGCAGTAACTTCCGTACAAGTATCTAAAACTGGCATAGAACTCATTGGACTTTCAATTCCCAAACGGTGGAATTCACAACCCATAATATTGATGTCAAATTTCAAATTCTGACCTACAATGAATTTTGATTTGCTTAAAGCAACATTGAATTTTTCTAAAACTTCGGATAATGAAATCCCATCGGCTTGAGCCAATTCGGTAGATATTCCGTGAATTCTTTCCGCATCATAAGGAATATTATATCCATCGGGCTGAACCAAATAATCCTGATGTTCGATGATTTTTCCCATTTCATCGTGCAATTGCCAAGCAATTTGAACGCAACGAGGCCAGTTTCCAGTATCGGTAATTGGTGCATCCCAACGTTTTGGCAATCCAGTGGTTTCAGTATCGAATATTAAGTACATATTTATAAAAATTCAAATAAATAATCGATGTTTTCAAACTTTTGAAGTCTAAAAACCAGAAAATATTATTTGTAGTTGGAAATTAATTGAAATTCAAATTTAAGTTTTTTTGAAGTAGAAATGCAGAGAAGTTATCAACAAAAAAACCGCTCATCAGTTTGACGAACGGTTTTGTATTTGATAAATATAGCACAATTAAATTGCTATTTTATATAATTTTAGTAAGCGTATCCAGTGAAATGATTAGTAACCACCTCTGTTTCCACCACCGCGATTGTCTCCACCACGACTGTTTCCACCACCGTAACCACCGCGTGAATCTCCACCACGGCTATTGCTGTTAAAGCTTCTTCTTTCACCTTCTGGTTTTGGCTCAGATTTGTTCACTACAATTGCACGACCTTGAACAGTTGCTCCGTTTAATTCGTCAATCGCTTTTTGAGCGTCATCGTCATTAGGCATTTCAACAAATCCAAATCCTTTACTTCTTCCAGTAAATTTATCAGTAATAATTTTTACAGAATCAACTGCTCCGTAAGCCTCGAAAGACTCTCTTAAATCTGCTTCCTCAATACTAAAAGGAAGGCTTCCAACGAAAATATTCATAATCAATAATTTATAATAATTAAACAAATGTAGTTTAATTTAGTTGTAATTCACTAATTAGCAAAACATTTATGATTTTTTTACATATTAATAAAATTTCTAAATTTATCAATCCCGAAAATAGTAATTTTCTGAAGCAATTGTTTTTAAAAATTTTAAGGGAAGACGATAAGTTATAAATGAAAATTCTTTTGAAGTAAATACCTTACATTCAATTATTTAAACAAAAAAACCAACTCGAAAGTTGGTTTAATATAAAAATATAATACTTTGATTAATTAAAAAATCGGTACTTTATATACAACTCCTTGAATGAAATTCACTGCTTCAGGTTCAGTTGAATCGACATCTGTATTTGTAGCATTAAATCTAAAAGTTCCAGTTACTGTTTTGTTAACTATGTCATATCCAGAAATTTCAACTTGTCCGTCGTCAACTTTTAATCCAGAAATATAATTTACAGCCTGTCCATTTAAAACATAATCGAATGTAATTGAATTACCAGGATTTGTTCCTAATAAATATATCATTGGATTGGCTTCAGAAACGGGACGATTAGGAACTAAAACTGTTATTGCTAAAGTTTCAAATTGATTATAAGCCGTAATTGTTATTGTGTTTGCTACGGTATTGATAGTTGCGCTTGAGGATTTAGCCCTCCATAAATAACCGTCTTTCAAGCCTTGAACAGAAGGATTATTGAATTGCACATCTTGAGAACAAGAGGCAAATAATACAACCATCATAGCAAGTGAAAATATCTTTTTCATAATGAATTAATTTTGCTCAAAAATAGAATAATTTATTAAATATCCTATTATACGCAAACAATATATTTCTAATAAAAAATAGGCACTACTATTTGTTGTAGTTTTAAAATAAAATGTATCTTTGCACCCTTAATTAACAGAGGTCGAGTACCTCAAAATTTAATCACACGATTATGTCTGTAAAAATTAGATTACAAAGACACGGTAAAAAAGGAAAACCTTTTTACTGGGTTGTAGCGGCTGATGCTCGCTCAAAAAGAGATGGTAAATACCTAGAAAAAATTGGTACTTACAATCCAAACACAAATCCTGCTACTATCGATTTAAATCTTGATAGCGCTGTAAGATGGTTACACAATGGTGCTCAACCTACGGATACTGCGAAAGCAATTCTATCTTACAAAGGAGCTTTATTGAAACACCACCTTGACGGAGGAATTCGTAAAGGAGCTTTAACTCAAGAACAAGCTGACGCAAAATTAGCTGCTTGGTTAGAAGCAAAATCAGGAAAAGTTGATGCTAAAAAAGACGGTTTAACAAAAGCGCAAGCGGATGCCAAAGCCAAAGCTTTCAAAGCAGAACAAGATGTAAATGCAAAACGTTTAGCAAATGCTGCTAAAGCTGAAGCTGACGCAATTGCTGCCGAATCTGCTGTTGAAGTAGAAGAAGAAGCTCCTG
>JBILPJ010000189.1:0-4438 GCA_044373975.1 Flavobacterium sp.
CGGTTCAAAACAAGTTGCGCAAATCATCACGTATGGAACAATGGCCGCCAAATCGGCAATTCGTGATACAGCACGGGTTTTGGATTTGCCGCTTTTTGAAGCCGATAAAATAGCCAAATTAATTCCCGCTTTAATTCCAGCAAAGTGGAGTTTGGCACGATTTCTAAAAGATGCTGAAGCCGATATCAAAAAAGTACTTCGGCCTGAAGATTTTGAAAAAATTAAAGATTTAATTGCAATTTCTAAAGACGATGATTTACTTGGAGAAACGATTCAGCAAGCGCAAATATTAGAAGGAAATTTAAGAAATACGGGGATTCACGCCTGCGGTGTAATTATTACGCCAAGCGATATTACCAACTTTGTGCCTGTTGCAACAGCAAAAGATTCGGATTTGTATGTTACGCAATTTGACAACTCTGTAGTTGAAAGCGCAGGTTTGTTAAAGATGGATTTCTTGGGATTGAAAACCCTAACATTGATAAAAGACACCGTAAAATTGGTTAAATACAGATCAGGAATTGTTTTGGATCCGGATACTTTTCCAATTGATGATTTGAAAACGTATGAGCTTTTTCAACGTGGTGATACGGTTGGGATATTTCAATATGAATCTGCAGGAATGCAGAAATATATGAAGGAATTGAAGCCAACAGTTTTCGGAGATTTAATTGCAATGAACGCCTTATATCGTCCAGGACCAATAGCTTACATTCCGAGTTTTATCAAAAGAAAAAATGGTGAAGAAGCCATTGTTTATGATATTGATGCCTGCGAAGAATTACTGAAAGATACTTATGGAATTACCGTTTATCAAGAACAGGTAATGCTTTTATCTCAAAAATTGGCTGACTTTTCAAAAGGTGATGCCGATGTTTTGCGTAAAGCAATGGGGAAAAAACAGAAAGATGTCTTGGACAAAATGAAGCCAAAATTCATAAGCCAAGCAGCTGCAAAAGGACACGCAGAAGATAAATTAGAGAAAATTTGGAAAGATTGGGAAGCATTTGCGGAGTATGCTTTTAACAAATCACATTCTACTTGTTATGCTTGGATTGCATATCAAACTGCCTATTTGAAAGCAAATTACCCTGCGGAATATATGGCAGCAGTTTTGTCTAATAATATGAGTGACATCAAGCAAGTTTCCTTTTTTATGGAAGAATGCAAACGGATGGGATTACAAGTTTTAGGTCCTGATGTGAATGAGTCATTTTATAAATTTACTGTTAATGAAAACTATGCCGTTCGTTTTGGAATTGGTGCTGTAAAAGGCGTTGGAATGGCAGCCGTTCAAACCATTGTAGATAACAGAAAAGATGGAAAATACAAATCAATATTTGATTTAACAAAGCGAATTGATTTGCGTTCGGCAAATAAAAAAGCGTTAGAAAACCTAATTCTAGCGGGTGGTTTTGATTCGTTTCAAGGAGTTACACGAGCGCAATATTTCCACGATGATGGCGATGGAATTACTTTTTATGAAAAAGCAATTCGCTACGGCGTGAAATTTCAGGAGAATGAAAATTCATCGCAAGTGAGTTTGTTTGGAGAATCGAGTGATGTTCAAATTGCAGAACCCGTTGTTCCGCCTTGTGAAGATTGGTCAACAATGGAAAAATTAGCCAAAGAAAAAGAAGTCGTTGGGATTTATCTTTCAGGACATCCACTTGACGATTTTAAAAATGAAATGAAATATTTTTGTAATTCGAAAATGGAAACTTTAAAAGATTTGGTTCCGCACGTGAATAAAAACTTAAGTTTTGGAGGGATAATTACCAATGTACAACATCGTGTTGCCAAAAATGGAAAAGGTTGGGCGACTTTTGTTTTGGAAGGATATGACGAAAGTTATGAGTTTAAAATCTTTGGTGAAGAATATATGAAAAGCCGACATTATCTGATTCCGAATAGTTTTACTTATATGAAAATTTTGGTAAAAGAAGGTTGGGCAGATAAAGAAACTGGTAAAAAAGGTGAGCCAAGATTGCAGTTTATGGACTTTAAAATTCTACAAGATGTTTTGGGAATATTTGCGAAAAAATTGATTGTTCAGTTATATATTAATGATTTGCAAGCCGATTTTATTCATAGGTTGAGTGCTGTTTTTCAAGAAAATAAAGGGGACAATACGGTAACTTTTGAAGTATTAGAACTAGAAAAAATAAAACGTCAGGTTGAGGTTGTTCCTCAAATTATTGCTGTTTCAGATGAGGTTGTTGAAGATGTAGTTTTTGACGAAGAAAACCCTCAGGAGCCTGAAATTGAATTGGTAACCGAGATTGAGGAAATAAAAGTAATTACAAGATTGGAAATGCCAAGTCGGAAATTGAAAATTAAAATCTCAAACGAATTGTTATTTGAGTTGGAGAAAATGCAGGTGAATTTCAAATTGAATTAATACCTAAAACCCTAGCCCTGAACTGCCTGCCGGCAGGCAGGTGGAAGGGAAAATCCCTTGTTGTTGTTCGTGCCTCACAACAACAAGGATTGGAATGACAGCAGGACACGAGCGAAGAGAATTGGCAAAGCAAATAGCCCAAAAAAAAAAAATTGTGCTCAAAATGTGTTATATAAGAAAGCCTCACAATTGAAATATGAGGCTCTTCTATTTAATAACTTATCGAAATTATTTTTTATTTTTCTTGTTTTTCTTAGCTTTTTTCGATTTTGCTTTTGCTTTTTTTGCTTTAATTTTAGCCTTTACCTTTGCTTTTTTTGCTTTGTCTTTTTTTGCCTTTTTCGCTTTTTTTATCTTTGCTTTTGCTTTTTGCTTTGCTTTTTCTTTTTCGTTAGCTTTTAAAGCTTTTTTCTTGTCTTTTTCTTTCATTTTCAATTTTTTGGTTTTAATTTTTATTTCTAAAGCTTGATTTTCATCAAGTACTTGGTTTTCTTGTGAAAAATCTTCTGAAATTTCAACTAATGGGACTTCTTCAATGACCTCAGCTGAAATTGCTTTAGGCTTTGATATAATAGGCTTTTTTATTCTAATAGGTGTTGGTTTAGCTACTGTTTCTAAAACACCTTGATTTGAGATTTCCTCTAGTTTTTCTTCCATTTGATTTACATATTTAATTTTAAAGTCAATGTTAAGCCAGTGTTAATTAATTGTTGGCTTACGGTTAACAAAGATACGGAATAAAGATACTCGCCAATGTTAAGTTTTCACTTTTGGTGACTTTTATTTAAAACTAATTGAAATCAGAATGGATTAGACGTAATATTGACAACTATTTCGCTTACTGTTTAGAAATAGATGTTAAAATTCAACTAAATAAAAATACTACTACAATATAATTCAACAGTTGAAATATTCATTAAATTGTAATTATTAAAAATGCCAAAATGTGATTAATAAAAGTAATTTAAAACAAAAAAGTTCCCGTTGAGGAACTTTATTTATATTAGATAAGGGATTAACTTTATCCTTTCAAAGCTTCTGCTCCACCCACAATTTCTAAGATTTCATTAGTAATTGCTGCTTGGCGCGCTTTGTTATAAGTCAATTTCAATTGGTCTCTCAATTCGGTTGCGTTGTCTGTTGCTTTGTGCATTGCAGTCATACGGGCTCCGTGTTCTGAAGCAAATGAATCTCTAATTCCTTTGTACAATTGCGTTTTCAAAGATTTTGGAATCAGTGTCAAAACGATTTCTTCTTTTGAAGGTTCAAAGATATAATCTCCAGTTGATGCGATTTTATCTGATTTCAACGCTTCTAATGGCAAAAATTGTTCTGTTTGAACTATTTGTGTCGCTGCATTTTTAAATTGATTGTAAACCAATTCAATTTTGTCGTAATCGCCAGAAATAAATTTTTGAGTTAATGCTTCTGCAATTACAGCGACATTTTCAAAAGTTAAATTATCAAATACAGGACTTTGATTGTCAATAACCGAATGTGTTTTGCTTAAAGTATCGTTTCCTTTTTTACCAATTGCAAAAACATCCACTTGCTTTCCTGCATAAAATACAGAACGATTTTTTACTTCCTTAATTACATTAGAATTAAAAGCGCCACACAAACCTCTGTTTGAAGTAATTGCAATCACTAAAACCTTTTTCACTTCCCGTTGTGTCGTAAATTCTCCACCTGCATCTCCATCAAGATTTGCAGAAAGATTTTGTAATAATTCCGTTAATTTTTCGGCATAAGGTCGCATTGCTGTAATTGCATCTTGTGCTTTTTTTAGCTTTGCAGCAGAAACCATTTTCATTGCCGATGTGATTTGCATCGTTGATGAAACGGAAGTAATTCTATTACGGATTTCCTTTAAGTTTGCCATTGTGAATAGTTGTAAGTTATATGTTATAAGTTGTAAGTTTTGAAACCTACAACTTACAACATAGAACAAATATTAGTTATATTTCGCCGAAAGTTCTTTTGCTACATTTTCAATAACAGACGTAATGTTGTCATCTAATTTTCCAGCTTTCAAAG